>JAFPZU010000007.1 GCA_017417105.1 Lachnospiraceae bacterium
GAAAAAGCGCATGAGCGCTCATGATTTCCTGCTTGGGTATAAACTTCAGACAGGGATTATCCTAGTGTAGCGTTTCAATGACTTCTTTACTTAAAACACCATCTTGCCGCCAGCTGCTTCGTTGTCGTCAGTCGTCGTAGCTGGGGTAAAAAAAGGAGGTTATTATGTATCCGTATTACTATTATGGTTTTGACTGGACGTATATATTACTTATCATAGGAGTTGTAGTCACAGGCATTGCATCGGTCCGTGTGAAGACAACATTTAATAAATTCTCAAAGATACAGTCCACTACCGGGATGACGGGAGCGGAGGCTGCAAAGCAGATACTGTATTCCGAAGGAATAAACGATGTGATCGTGCAGCATGTGGCAGGAGAGCTTACCGATCATTACAATCCCGCAACAAAGACAGTTAATCTTTCGGACGCAACCTATGGCTCGACTTCGGTTGCGGCTATCGGGGTTGCAGCCCATGAATGCGGACATGTGATACAGCATCATACAGGCTATGTTCCGATTAACATCAGAAGTTCCCTTGTTCCCATAGCCAATATCGGATCGAGACTTGGCATACCCATATGTATCCTGGGTGCGTTTCTCGGGATGAATCAGAGCCTTATCAATATCGGGATAATCGTATTCTCCTTTGCGGTACTCTTTCAGCTGGTGACCCTTCCGGTGGAATTTGACGCCTCCGCAAGAGCGGTCAGGCTTCTTGGAAGTCTTAACATACTAAATCCTGATGAGGTACGGGATACTAAAAAAGTCCTTGGCGCCGCTGCAATGACCTACGTGGCCTCGGCATTCGCCTCGATCCTTTCTCTTATGCGTATTGTCATCCTTTTCGGCGGAAACCGGAGACGAAACTGATATAGATGAATACAAGACTTGTTGCACTTGAGATACTGATGCGATATGAGAAGGAGGGGAAAAAACTGGATCCCCTCCTGCTTGATGTAATGCAAAAAAAAGGTGTGACGGAAGGGTATGATAAGGCATTTATCAAGAGCCTTACAGACGGGGTGGTGGAAAGACTCATAACCCTGGACTATGTAATAAATCAGGCTGCAAATACTAAAACGGGAAAGATGAAGCCCGTGATCCGGATGATAATACGCATGGGCGCTTATCAGCTGCTTTTCATGGACAATATACCGGAAAGCGCAGCAGTAAATGAGTCGGTAAAGCTTGCGGAAAAAAAGGGATTTACGGGTCTTAAAGGCTTTGTTAACGGTGTATTAAGAGGGATAGCAGGACTTAAGGAGAAAGGGATAGAATATCCTGACGTATGGACAGAGTGCTCATTTCCGGAATGGATTGCAAAGATACTTATTAACGGATATGGCACCGATACGGCAGAGCGGATGATGAGGGCGGGAGTTGGCAGAATGCCCTTGTATCTAAGGGGAAATCAATGCAAAACAGATACCGAGGGTCTTAGGAAAAAGCTTTATGACAGGGGAATAGAGACTGAGGCAGTCAGACCGTTTACTTTGAGGGTTTTATCCGGAAACCTTATACCTGCCGAAGATGAAAGCTTCCTTTCGGGGATGTATTCAGTGCAGGATCTTTCCTCGCAGACAGCCATATATGAGTTGTGGGACAATATTAAGGTTTACATAAACAATGAAAAAACAGTTGACATAAATGCGATCGACCTCTGTGCAGCTCCGGGGGGGAAGACCTGTTTTCTGACAGAGCTTTTTAACGGAAACAAAGATCATTTTCCGGGATTAAGTTATCACATAAACTCCTTCGATATCTCTGAAAAGAAGCTGAAAAAGATAGAAAAAAACGTTAGAAGAACCAATTTAACGAATGTTTCTTTCAGGATAAACGACGCCCTGGAATATGATCAGAGCTTAAAAGAGAAGGCCGATATCATTATAGCGGATCTTCCCTGCTCCGGGCTTGGAGTCACGGGAAGAAAAGTTGACATAAAATACAGAGTCGAGCCGCAAGACGTTATAGCATTATGTGAACTACAAAGAAAGATCCTTGATAATGCAGCCAGATATCTTAAACCCGGCGGGATCCTTTTGTTTTCCGTATGTACCGTCACAAAAGAGGAGACGGTAAAGCAGGCTGAATACATCGAAAATTTAGGGTTACATAAAATTTCAGAGCGACAGCTGCTTCAGGGGATAGATGACTGCGACGGTTTTTATTATGCCCTGTTTGAGAAGAAAGATGTCAACTGAAATGATGAAAGATATTTATGATCTGACAAAAACCGAGCTGGGGGAAAGACTCACTGATATGGGAGAAAGACCCTACAGGGCAAAGCAGATCTTCTCCTGGCTGCATGAGCGCGGCGCGTCTTCCTTTGACGATATGACTGATATATCAAAGGATCTGAGGAAACGTCTTAAGGAAGAGTTTATTTTCGGTGGTCTGTTTTTAGATACTGTTCAGATCTCAAAGCTTGACGGCACGAGAAAGTATTTATTCGCCATGGAGGATAAAGCTCTTATAGAGGGCGTCAGGATGAAGTACAGGGACTGGTCGACGGCCTGTATCTCTTCTCAGGCCGGATGCGCCATGGGATGCAGATTCTGCGCTTCGACCATTTCCGGACTTGACAGGGATATGACTGCCGGAGAGATGGCGCAGGAGATCTATCTTATGGAACGGGATGCCGGAAACAATATCTCCAATGTCGTTATCATGGGATCGGGGGAGCCGCTCTTAAACTACGACAATCTGATGAGATTCATCGATATCATAACGGATCCCGATGGTAAGGGAATATCCCAGAGGAATATAACCGTATCCACCTGCGGGATAGTGCCGGGAATAAGAAGGCTTGCCGAAGAAAACAGAAACGGCGGTCATCTTCAGATAAATCTTGCGATCTCACTGCATGCTCCGAATGACGAAAAAAGGAAAAAGATCATGCCCGTTGCCGAAAAATACGGGATGGATGAGCTTATGGACGCCGCCCGGTTTTATTATGAAAAGACACATAGGAGGCTTACCTTTGAGTATGCGCTTATGGCCGGGGAAAATGACTCGGAAGAGGATGCGAGGGAGCTTGCAGGAAGACTTAAGGGGCTTAATGCGCTGGTGAACCTGATACCGGTAAACCCCGTAAGGGAGAGCGGTTTCAGGCGTCCTGAAAGGGAAAACTGCGTTTCTTTCAAAAATAAACTTGAAAACTTTGGAATAAATGGTAGTATAAGGAGGGAACTCGGCTCCGACATAGACGGCGCCTGCGGACAGCTTAGGATGCGAAAAGGCAAAAAAAGCTGAAAAGCCGGTCAGGCCGGTCTTATTTTTGTGTTACGGCATAGAATACGGAGTGATAGAATTCAGCGCCGGGTCACGACGATGCCATGCGCGCGTATATGTCGCAGACGGGCAGGAGGACAGGATGATAAAGACCTTTTCCATGACTGATGTCGGTCAGAAAAGGAAAGTAAATCAGGATTTTGTATTCACATCGGAAAACCCGGTCGGAAATCTGCCGAACCTTTTTATCGTGGCAGACGGAATGGGCGGACACGCTGCCGGAGACTACGCGTCGAGATATACTACAGAGACCGTGGTTGCGGATATAAGCGACTCCCATGAGACCAACCCCATACGTCTCATAAGGCATGCCTATGAGACTGCTAATGCTGCCATCATGGAGGAATCAAGGCGCGTCCCCGAGCATGAGGGGATGGGAACGACCCTTGTTGTTGCGACCATCATAGATGACTGTCTCTATGTGGCTAATGTTGGGGATTCAAGGCTGTATGTCATAGATGACGGCATCATACAGATAACGAGGGATCACAGTCTTGTAGAGGAGATGGTAAGGGCAGGGGAACTTGATGAATCCGCAGCCAGGAGCCATCCGATGAAGAATAAGATAACGAGAGCCATCGGCGGCGATCATGAGATCAGAGTCGATTTCTTTGATATGAAGCTCAATCCGGAGGACAGGATACTGATGTGTACCGACGGTCTCACCAATATGGTGGAGGACGAGGACATAATGATGACGGTAAAGAGTTCCACGGATGTGGTGAGCGCTGTGCAAAGGCTTGTGGAGAAGGCCAATGCGAATGGGGGATTTGACAATATAGGTATAGTGCTGGTAGAACCTTTTGCCTGAAAGGAAATCAAAACCGGCGATAGATTGAAACACGGCAGATGTACTAGGTTATGCGGCATCTGCAGGGGAGTTTTTGAGGAAGATTTGAAATGATCAGCGAAGGAATAGTACTTGCGGAAAGATATGAGATCTTAAGCCGTATAGGAACCGGCGGAATGTCCGATGTGTATAAGGCACAGGACATGAAGCTTTCCAGGTTTGTAGCCATCAAGGTGCTGAAGCAGGAGTACGCGGAGAATCAGAACTTTGTTACCAAGTTTCACGCGGAGGCACAGGCGGCGGCAGGTCTTATTCACTCCAATATAGTCGGCGTCTATGACGTAGGCGAGGATATGGGGCTCCAGTATATCGTAATGGAGCTGGTGGAAGGCATAACCTTAAAGCACTACATTGAAAAGAAATTAAGGCTTTCTGTTAAGGAATCCATAAGTATAGCAATACAGATGGCGCAGGGGCTTGAATGCGCCCACAAATCAGGGATCATCCACAGGGATGTAAAGCCTCAGAATGTCATTATTTCAAAGGACGGAAAGGTAAAGGTCACTGATTTCGGAATAGCCAAGGCGGCAACAAGCGAGACCATAACGTCAAATGTTATGGGTTCCGTGCATTACACCTCTCCCGAGCAGGCAAGGGGCGGATATTCAGATGAGAAAAGCGATATCTATTCCCTGGGTGTTGTGCTTTTTGAGATGCTTACGGGAAGGGTTCCCTTTGACGGAGATACCACGGTAAATATCGCAATACAGCATATACAGGATGCGATGCCGAGTCCCAGGGAATTTGTAAATGATGTACCTGTCAGCATAGAACAGATCATATTCAAATGTACCGAGAAGAATTCCGACAGAAGATATTCGTCAATGTCCGAAGTGATCGCGGATCTTAAGCAGTCGCTTCTTACCCCTGATGAGAATTTCATAAAGAGGATACCTTCAGGAGGCATAGGCGGGGCAACGAAGATGGTAACGGATGAGGACATAAATTCCGTAAGATCAAAGACCGGCACCATCGATGTGGACGAATCGCTTATTTCCGCCTACAACGTAAAAAAGGAAAAGCAAAGACCCGAACGGGAGGAAGCCATCGGCATTGAGGAGCGTCCCGGAAAACGCAGAAGAGCGAAGGAAGTGGATCCTGACGAGGTCATGGAAAGACCCAGAAGAAGGCCCAAACAGCTTCCCGGAGACCCGGAACCCGCAGTTGAACAGAGGGGTGACGACGGTCACGTGGAATTTGAGGAAGAAGAGCTTCGAAGGAAGAGGAGAGAGGCTGCCGCAAAACGCAGAGAGCAGGAGAGGGCTTCCGGTGCAAGAGGACAGGCTTCAGGAAGAGCCGGCAGGCAAAGAGGCGAAGCCCGCAGGGGAAGCGCCAGAAAAAGGAGCGCAGAGGAGCGCAGGAGAGCCAGACAACAGTCGGGGCGGGCGTCTTCGAACAGATCCGGAAGATACAGGGATGATGACGATATGGATGAGAAGATGGCTATGATAATGCGTATCATAGCTGTAGTCGTCGGAATAATAATCCTTATCCTCATTATATTCATAGCAAGAAGAGTTATCGCCGTCAGGGAGGCTTCGGTTTCCGATAACGAGGCAGTAAGCGAAAATGTGGAGCTGCCGGACCTTACGGGACAGAGCTTTGAAAAGGCCAAGGCGGCGCTTGAAAAGGCCGGTTTTGTTGTACAGTCAAGTTATGAGGCCTCGGATGAAATGGAATCCGGAAAGATCATAGGACAGGATCCCGCGGCAGGCAGCCAGATCCCGACTGGATATACGATAACCTTAAGGGTGAGCTCGGGATCCGGAAATATAGAAGTTCCTGATCTTTCTAACAAGACGGCGGCAGAAGCCAAGGTGGCCCTTGAGGGCATGGGACTTCAGATAAACCTGTCCAACGGTACATCGGACAGCGTTCCCACAGGATCTGTGATCTCACAGAGTCCGGAAGCCGGATCAAAGGTTGAGCCGGGAACTACCGTATTGGTTGTGATAAGTACAGGAGCCAGCGGAAAGACGGAGGAAGTTCCTGAGGGAACAATAGCCGTTCCAAACATTATAGGCATGACGGAGCAGCAGGCCAAGACTGCCCTTACCGCATCGAATCTCAAGTGGTCCAATATCACGGAAGAGCACAGTGACAGTGTTGTGGCAGGGGTTGTAATGAAGCAGAGCGTGGAGCCGGAAACCCTGGTGAAGAGCGAGACAGTTGTTGATTTTGTGTTAAGTCTCGGACCTGAGGTGACAAATGCCATATATTCACAGAATGTGCAGGCACCCCCGGGGTATGCTGCGGGAACCACGGCAAGCATTATTATGACAGGGAATAATACCGGTAAGGTGTACGGAACGAAGGATGTGACGGAGTTCCCCGTTACCATACAGATAGCGTCCACTGATGTGGATCCTTCGGATACCGCAGGAGTATTTACGATTAACTATACTTCAAGAATTGAGGGTGTTGCCGAGGATGGAAGCACTTTTACGGCTGACCAGCAAAGCTCGGATACATCCCAGTCCATAGCCTTTACAAGATAAGAGCGTATGCAGAAGGAGCTGCTTGAAGGCAGGATATTAAAGGGAGTCGGCGGGTTTTATTACGTATATACCGACAAAGGGGTTTTTCAGTGCAGAGCCAAAGGACTTTTCAGAAAAAAGTCGCTGAAGCCTCTGGCCGGGGATGAGTGCCTTATAGAGCTTACCAACACAGAGGATGTGGAGGGAAATGTCGTCGAGATAAAGGAGCGCAGGAATGCGCTCGTAAGACCTCCCGTTGCTAATATCGATCAGGCGCTCATAATCTTTGCCATGCACAGCCCGGAACCCGTGTGGTATCTTATGGACAGGTATCTTATAATGATGGAGAAGGCAGGGATAGCGTCCATCATTTGTATTAATAAGGACGATCTTGCGGAAGGATCCGAAGCCGACGAAGTCTTGAGGATATACGGCAACGCCGGATATGAGATCTTATTCACCTCTGCAAGGGAGAAGACGGGGCTTTCAAAGCTTAAGGAGATGCTGTCCGGCAAGGTGACATCGGTGGCGGGACCCTCGGGCGCCGGGAAGTCCTCAATAATAAACGCCCTTACCGGATCCGATATAATGGAGACCGGCGATATCAGCAGGAAGCTGAAACGGGGCAGACAGACAACAAGGCATACGGAACTTATATCACTGTGGGAAGATACTTTTATCTTTGATTCGCCGGGATTTTCTGCAATGGATCTTCCGGAAATGAAAGAAGAGGAGCTCTATCTGCTTTTCCCGGAGATGAGAGCTCATGCAGGAAAATGCTTCTATGCGGACTGCACCCACATACATGAGCCGGACTGCAGCATAAAGGACGCGGTGGACAAAAAGACGGTTTCTAAAGAGCGGTATGAATCATATGCTGAAATCTACAGAGAACTTCATGATCGGAGGAGATACTGATGGAATATAAATTTCACCCTTCAATACTTGCGGCGGATTTCAAGAACCTCGGAGAGGATATTAAAGGGGTGGTTGATGCCGGAGCCGACGGTATCCACATAGACGTTATGGACGGGGATTTTGTGCCCCAGATCTCATTCGGCATGCCCCTTATCAAATCCATAAGATCGGCTACTGATGTGACTTTCGATGTGCATCTTATGGTCACAAATCCCGAGAGATATATAGAGACTTTTGTAGAGTGCGGAGCTGACATCGTAACGATACATGCCGAAGCCACAAGAGATGTGGAAAATGCCTTAAAGCAGATAAGACGGGCGGGAGTTAAGGTTGGGCTTGCCTTAAACCCGGGAACCTCTCTTTCGACCCTCGACTACATAATGGATGATGTGGATATGGTGCTCCTTATGACCGTTAATCCGGGCTTTGGAGGACAGAAATATATCGAAAAAGCCACCAGGAAGATCAAGGCCTTAAGAGCCATGGCAAGAAACGAAGGAAGGGAGCTTGATATAGAGGTTGATGGCGGGGTAGTTGCCGAAAATCTGCATACGGTGCTTGAGGCCGGAGCCAACATAATAGTCATGGGTTCTGCCGTATTCGGCGGAGATGCAGCAGTGAACACGAGACGTTTCAAGGACGAGATAGAAAAATTTTCGAAATAAGATCGTGGCTAAGGGTTTTATACTCGCGAACGAAATTAACTGCCGATTTGAAAAGCCGTTCCGCGGTATATGCGGTTAACCTAAATTCGTGCCTTCGGCACTCATTAACGTTAACCAGTATAGCAAAAAAGTAACCCGCAAACCCAACATCACGGGACGGCAGTATCCACTCCGCCTCTCATAACTGAAAAAACCTTATGTCAATATGCCATCAGCAACAGTACCAGGGATTGCAGCCATGCAGTCCCTGTGTGGCGTTGTTAGTGGAAATAACAGCCTGTTGATTTATAATGAAAATTGACCCGGGTTTAATACTGAATCATGACCCATCCCCACAGGAGAGCGGGAAGCACATATACAATGGCGAAGCGCATGAGCTTACCGTTACAACCGGAATCATGTTGCGGATAGAATTATAGTAGTCTTATAATAGGAGCCGTGATACGAATCAACACCTTGATATGAGAAGATGAGTGCAGCATTTCGTTATAAAGCGAAGCGCGGCGCAGCTGTCCGGAACAGGAATTGGTTTTGCGTGGCTCTTTCCTTAATTATGAGAAAAGAGGGAAGAATATGGCAAAGACAAGACTATTTGGAACAATATGGGTAAATATGATTGTTCCAACACGCTTAAAAGCCTTATTTGGGGGGATTTGGTGAAAACTGACGGGGAAACGTAGTGTTAAGGGAATTCTTAAAAAGATACATAGTGATAATTCTGGTGGCGGCTGCAGTTCTTGTAGCCGTCATCTTGTGCATCACCGCGGGGATCACGGCAAGGAGACTTAAGGGGGCTCCTCTTTGGGAGGAGATGACGATAGAACTTGGTGACAGGATAATAAGGGATCCTGCCTATTATGTAGAGGGAAGGCAGTGGACCATAGATCATACCGTGATAGATGTTTCCCGGGCAAACAACGTTCAGGTAGGAGATTATGAGGTGAAGGCAATAAATCCTTTCGCCGAATATATTTTCAGGATCCATGTGCGGGATACAAGAGCGCCGGCTCTTACCATCGGGGAGTCGTCCAGGACGGTCTTGAAGGTTAAAGAGACCTATGGGATGGATGTGATCGGAGCCAGAGCCTACGACTTAAGCGGCTATGCTGTGATCAAATATGTCTATAACGGTCAGGAGGTGCATGAGCTTTGCTTTGATGAGGCGGGAAGATATGAGATAACTGTCAGGGCATCGGACGGGAATGCCAACAGAACCGAGAAGACGGTTCAGCTTTTCGTTGATACTCCGCCTGAGTTTTATGGGCTTCATGATCAGTATGTTCTAAGCGGAAGCAGTGAGGAGGATCTTGATCCGGTATTTGCAAAGGACGAGGTGGACGGAGGCCTGACGGCTAAGATAAAGACAGATCTTTCGGAAGTGAATTTTAACCTGCCGGGAGATTATACCGTACACTACAAAGTCAGCGACGGATACGGTCTTGATGCAACGGCCGAGAGCAAGATCCATGTGGTGTCATCGGAGCAGACAGTTAAGGAACATGAAAATGACTGCGTCTTAAGCGCGAAAGATCTTGAATATGCAGTAGAAGAGGGCTTCTTTTCCTATAAACCCCTTAAGGAGCCTGACAGGAAATGGGTGATGGATAACTGTGACAGAACCCTGGTGAATCTCTATACCGAATGGTCTGACGGGAGCAGCAACAGCGGCTCGGCCTTTGTCTACAGGGTGACGCCGGAATATGTATATTTTGTTTCCGTCTATCATGTTACCAGCGTGATGCAGGATTATCCGGTATGGTTCACTTTCTACGACGGCAGCAGCATAAGATGTATGATAACGCCATTAAGGCTCAGCGCCGGCAATGAGGCCTCGCTTTTCAGGATAGCGGTAAGGGATATTCCTTATCATACTTTTGTAAGGCTTAAGCAGGCTGCAGAGGAAGATAATATTTATGATACGGTAAAACCCGGAACCCTGCTTTTGGAGTACTGCAAAAACTGGCGGGCGGGTGAAATAGAAGAGCTTGTAAAGGATGTGCGGGTCATATCTTTTAAGCTTTCGGATATACAGAAGCAGTATGTGGATGAGGAATCCTATTTTGCGGTGACAAGAGAGTCTGTAGGGGGCATGAGCGGGACGGCAGTTTTTGATCACAGGGGAGTTCTTGCCGGGATATGCAGCAAGACCATGTATCCGCTTGAGGAGGAGGAGACTAAATTTCAGGACGGCTGTGATTTCCTGCTGAAGGTCGACACATTATCCGAGCTTATGGACAGGACCGAAGAAATCGATAAAATGGAGAAGAGAAGAACGAAATATAATTCAGCGCAGTAATATGACAATTGCTTAATCTAATTTGTTGGCAGTTACTCTGTTTAAAGCGAAATAACGCTTGCAAATGGCGGTGGGCTATGTTATTATAATTGACCGTGTACGTCATGTGACGGGTGTACACCAGATCAGGATAAGACCACGATAGAAAGGATATTGATATGTCAGGTGTAAGGATTGCTTTATATATTGTTTTTATGATAATCTGTCTGGCACTCACTTTTATAGTGCTTATGCAGGAGGGGAAGAGCGCAGGACTTGGAGCCATAAGCGGAATGGCGGATACATACTGGGGCAAGAATAAGGGACGTTCCATGGAAGGCAAGCTCCAGAAGATAACTATCGCGCTTTGCGTGCTTTTCATGGTGATAGCACTGGTGCTTAATATCAAGGCTATCTGATAGGAAGGATAAAGAAATTATGAAAGAAAACGCTCCTGAGTAAATCAGGAGCGTTTTATAGTATTATAGGTTTATGAAGAAAACAAAAGGAAAGAAAAAGAAAGCATATTACATAAAAAAGCCTAAGGGAAGCGGCAAGATGAAATCCCTGAAATTAAGGGGGGTGTTTTTTGCGACCCAGGCGGGGTTTGGATTCGTAAAAGCCGAAGGATCTGAGGAGGAATTCTTTATTCCCCCGGACGGCGCAGGATCTTCCATGCACGGGGATACGGTGGAGATCCATGTCCTGAAGCCTGCCCATGGAAAAAAGAGCGCTGAAGCAGAGGTTACAAGAGTTATAGAACGGGCGGCTGAATTTATTGTCGGAACCTTTGAGGAGGGTGTAAAGAGCAGACGTACGGGAGATATAGCGTACGGTTTCGTTATCCCGGATAATAAGCATTACGCCGATGACATCTTTGTAAGTCGTGAACGCAGCAAGGGCGCAAAAGAGGGTGACAAGGTGGTCGTAAGGATCACCGATTACGGGAACAGAAACCGTAACAGAAAGAGCGAGGGAATAATAACCGAGATACTGGGGGACATTGATTCTCCCGGAGTTGATATAACCTCCCTTGTAAGGGGCTATGGTCTGCCGGAAAGCTTTCCGAAGGATGTGGAGAGGGAAGCGAGGGCGGTTGCTGCTCCTTTGGAGGCAAAGGATATAAAAGACAGAAAGGATCTGAGAGATACTTTAACCATAACAATAGACGGGGATGACTCCAAGGATTTTGATGATGCTGTAAGCCTCGTGAAAAAAAATGAAGGATGGGAGCTTGGCGTACATATAGCGGATGTTTCGGAGTATGTAAGGGAAGGGTCGGAGCTTGATCTTGAAGCATTAAGGAGAGGGACTTCAGTCTATCTTCCCGACAGGGTGATACCGATGCTGCCCATGATCCTTTCAAACGGCATCTGTTCCTTAAATCCCGGGGAGGAGAGGCTTACGCTCTCCTGCATGATGACCCTTGACGATAAGGGAAAGATAAAAAAGTCCAGGATAGCCGAAAGCGTGATAAAAAGCCATTACAGAATGACCTACAGCAAAGTGCAGAAGATACTTGACGGGGACGAGGAGCTTATAAGGGAGTATCAGGAGATAGTCCCGATGTTAAAAGACATGGATCATGTGGCAAAGCTCATACGTAAGAGACGGGTTAAGCACGGAGCCATAGATTTTGATCTGCCGGAAGCTGAGATAGAGCTTGACGAGAATGGTCATACAAAAGATGTCAGGTTACATGAAAGAAATGATGCCACAAGGCTCATAGAGGATTTCATGCTCCTTGCGAACGAAACCGTTGCCGAAACCTTTGCCTTGATGGATACTCCGTTTATCTACAGGGTGCATGACGAGCCGGATGAGGACAGCTTAAGGGATCTTGCGCTTTTTATTCAAAGATTCGGTTTTCACCTTAAGCAGAAAAAGGATGGAAAGACGTCCTCAGGCGAGCTTCAGGAGCTCCTTAAAAGCGTGGAGGATACGGATGCCGAAAGGCTTATACGGACGCTTGCCTTAAGATCCATGGCACAGGCAAGGTATTCCACCGAATGCAGGGGGCACTACGGGCTTGCCATGAAGTATTATACTCATTTTACCTCTCCCATAAGACGCTATCCCGATCTGCAGATACATCGTATAATAAAGGAATACTTAAGACTTGAGCTTACCGACAAAAGACTTTCACATTATGAAAAGATCCTTGGAAAGGTCGCGGATGAGTCCAGTTCTCTGGAGCGAAGAGCCGATGATGTGGAGCGGGAAGCCGGCAAGATAAAGATGGTTGAATACATGCAGTCCCGTATCGGAGAGGAATATGAGGGCATAATTTCCGGGGTAACGGGCTGGGGGATCTATGTGGAGCTTCCTAACTGCATAGAAGGAATGGTTCCCTTAAGGGATATGACGGATGATTATTACGAATATGACGATGCAGGGCACCGTGTCATAGGCCGGGCTACAGGAAAGCAGTATCTTCTCGGGGAGAGCGTCAGGGTTATTATTGTCAGAGCCGACAAGCTTTCACGGGAGATAGATATGAGTTTTGCGGGGTGAGATATGGCAGATAAGAGTGGAAAAAAAGTGCTTGTTAATAATAAAAAAGCCTTTCATGATTATTTTATAGAAGAACAGCTGGAGGTCGGAATAGAGCTTTTCGGTACGGAGGTCAAATCCGTTCGTGCCGGGAAATGCTCCATTAAGGAGGCCTACATAGATGCGCGAAGCGGTGAGCTTATTATCTACGGGATGAACATCACTCCCTATGAAAAAGGGAATATATTCAACAAGGATCCCTTAAGAGTCAGGAGGCTTCTCGCGCATAAAAGGGAGATAATGAAGCTTGCGGGTCAGACCTCGCAGAAAGGCTATACGATCCTGCCTCTGGAAGTGTATCTTACAAGAGGCAAAGTAAAGCTTCTCATAGGACTTGGACGGGGAAAGAAACTGTACGATAAAAGAGACAGCATTGCAAAGAGAGATGCAAGGCGTGAGACCGAAAGGGAGTGGAAAGTAAAGAATATCTGAGACAGCTCCTTACTCAGTAACGATCACGGGGACACGGTAACTAAGGCCGTCGCTGCAGGATACGGTTATTACCGTTTTTCCCGGAGACAAGGGGATGATCTGTCCGTCCTTTCTTACCTCGCATATGGCGGCATCATCAGGGGTGAACGTCACGCCCATGGCAGATATCTCGGCATAGCCTAATTCACGTATGCTGTAGTCTCCGTAGGTTACTATAGGCCTTATGGCTGAGGCATAGGGACTTGAGATAGCGGCTTCATAACTGTCCACCGGAGAATAAAACCGCGTGAGCTTTGAGGCTCTCATCCCTTCCGGATCCATGATGCAAAGACAGATCTGTCTTGTAAGTCCCTCGTATTCTATCGTTATATATGTCTTGCCTGCCGACAGGGCCGTGACAGTATTGCCTTCAACAGAGATCAGGTTTTCATCATAACCGCTGAAAGTGACCCTGGAAGCATCCGCTCTGTGATATATCCTGTTGCTGTCCACCCAGCTGCAGCCTAAATTAAAGGAATATCCTTCGTAGCACATACTGACCAGATTATCCGCTGTAATAAAGATGGCATCCTGGCTGGAGCGCCTGCTGCCCCGGGTCATGGAAACCTTCATATTTTCAAGTTCTTCTTCACTGCGGTCCGGGAGGTTGGAAATTCCTATTGATAACGGGGCAAACCTTGTAGCCCAGACTCCCCAGGAAGAGCCTCCCTGCCCTGCATAAGCATAACCTGCCATTACAGGATCCCCCTTCTTTATATGGCCTGATCCGTCGGACATGATGCCGCAGTTATGACAGCCGCAGATAACATTTTCGTTAAGCTCGGATATTCTTTCAAAATACACTCCGTCATTTGAATCATAGTACAGAAGACAGCTACCTGAATTGAAACGTCTGTTGGTACATACTGCAACAAATTTCTGATATTCTTCCACATAGGCTACGTCCCAGGAGTCACAATCCGAATAGATGTATTCCTCTCCGTAATATTTCGGGGAGCTGCTGTTAGCGCTGGGATCCTTCGGTGTATCTGTTCTGATCACGGCATATCCTTTGAATTTCAGCTCATTAGGCCAGTCCTCCCGGTCCAGCTTTACGGTACGGACTTCGGTGGAGCGCACTCTTTGATTATCCGCCGCACCTGCATCCCTTGTGGTATACACATAGAGCACATCGCCCAGAAGCACAAAGCTTGGTTCACCGACGCCCCAGCCGTTCCAGACACCGTCATAGCAGACTAAAGGCTCCGGCGGACCGCCCCAGCCCTTGCCGTCCCACTTAAGGAAGGGACCGTCGGGATTTTCGGATCTTGCAATGAATACGTTATTGCAGATACCCTGTCCTGTAGGATCGATGGTAGAGGTATATCCGATGTAGTAATACCCGTCATGGTAAAAAACGTCCGGATCGCACACTGACATGGCGTCTTTTGAGTTGGGCGTCGGGCTCAGGACTATTTTTTCATCTGTCCAGGTTTCGCCCTTATCATCGGAATGAAGATAGAGTATCCAGTCAAGCTCCTGAGTTCCGTCGCCGGCAGAGGAGAACCAGGCATCCATGCTGCCGTCATCGTTTAAGAGGATGGATGGTCCGTAGCGGTAATCATAACCGGCTCCGCGGGCAGGTTTGAAAACATCGTAGCCGCTTTCGGTTACGGAAAGCTTTAAGTGGCTGTCATAGTAGGGGCTTATTATCTCCGGCTCCTCCTTTTCCTCATCATCTTCGGCTTCTTCCGTATGCTTCCCGGGAGTAAGCCCCCGTCTTATCTTTTTTTGAATGCCGTGAAAAGACTGCTCCTCACAGCCCGTAAGGGTAAGAAGCAGAATGAAAATGAAGATCAGAGCTAAGTTTTTTTTTATCGGCGTTCTGTTCGTTTCGTTATGAGACATACGTAGAGTTTAACATTTAATGGTGATAAATGCCAAGGTTTGAAATATGAAATATCTTATGGTACAATGTGCGGCGTCTGACAGGTTTATTATTACGTTATATCTGGATTTCGTGATGGACAGCAGTTTCGCTGTCTGTAATTCATTCATTTCAAACGGAAAACGGAGGAGCAATGTATCTTTGCGGTAAAAGGTACAGGGTGATCCGAAAGCTCGGGGAGGGCGGTTTCTCAAAGGTCTATCTCGTGGAGGATCAGGTGCTGAAAAACACCTGGGCGGTAAAGGAGATAGGAGAATGCGATGAGGTCAGTTATTCCGCAGTCAGGGCGGAAATAAGCGTTCTTTCAAAAGTTTCCCATCCCGGAATAGTGCGGATCACCGATGTATTCAGTTCAAACGGACGTATCTATATAGTGATGGATCATATAAGGGGCAGGAATCTTAACGAGATCCTTAAGGCCGGGGGGAAGCTTCCGGGAAAGCTTGTTTTTGCCTGGGGGAAGGAACTTTGCGAAGCCGTGGCATACCTTCACTCCATGGATCCTCCCGTAATAATAAGGGACTTAAAGCCTCAGAATATAATGGTAAGGCCGGATGGTCATATCGTGCTCATTGATTTCGGCGCGGCATCCCCGGAGCATAATAAGGAACCGGAAAGAATCTCATTTGCCACAAAGAAATGGGCGGCGCCGGAGCAGATAAAAAAGGGGACGGCGGATAAAAGATCCGACATTTATTCCCTTGGAAAGGTTCTTGAAGCGATATCGGGGAAGGATAAGCCTTTGGGAATGGGGCTTGTCATAAAAAGATGCACCCTGACCGATCCGAGGCTTCGTTATCGCAGCGCCTATGGAGTCATGAGGGATCTTGCCATTATAAGAAACATCGGGAAGATAGCAGCCGGGGCAGTTATTCTACTGACAGCCGCAGTTCTTTTAACCTGCGGCGGCGGAAGCAAAGCGGCGGCAGGACAGGATGCTTTAAGCACGGAAGATTCTGGAAACAGGAAGTCATATGAGCAGGCTCTGGGATGTTTTTATGATCTTCAGGATTATGACGGGATGGCTCTTTATCTTGAAGGACTAAGCAAAGAGGAGTACCCCGAAAAGGATTATTATCTTGAGGTTTCTGAAATTCTCTCGGGAGAGCGGGATGACGGGAATATAAGCGATGCTATCGAAAGGTTTGAGGAGTTCAATGAAAGTGATATCTTTCAAAAAGACAGGGAGAGGTATATAAAAAATGCGTTCTGCATAGTAAAAGCCTGGCTTTCTTCCGGGACAGAGGACAGATATGACAGGGCATATTCCGGCATCCTTAAGATAATGGATCGCTGCGGCGAGGAGGGAACATACAAAAGGGACGCAAAAAAGCTTGCAGTAAATATTCTTATACTCAAAGGCCGGGAAAATGAAAATGACCGGAGCACGGCTTATCATGAGGCTATAGAGTATATGGAAAAGCTTCTTGCTGAAGCAGGAGATGATAAGGAAGAGTATATCGCAAGGAAGATGGATGAAGCAGCGCTGTATTCTGAACTTAAAGAATATGAAAAAGCTCTTGAGATATATGCAGATGCCGAAACGAAATACCCTGCCGACCCGGCGATAAGCTACTTTGCCCATCTTTCCCTTCTGATGCAGACGGGAGCCCCAAAGGCTGAAGTGGAGGAACTATGGGAGAAGACGGAGGAGGTTGAAGGAATAAAAGAGGATGTATCCTATGCTGTTATGAAAGAAAGGGCAGAGGGGTATCACGGGGATAAAAATTATTGACGGAAAAATGCTAAAAGAGTATGATGGTCAATAGGTTTATCAACCCAGGAATAAACTATGATGATTAACGAAAGGTGGGTACATTCATGACGAAAAAGGAGTTTAAGAAGAAAGAGATTATCTTTCGCGAGGGTGATACGGGCGATACCCTGTACCAGATAAATGATGGCGCGGTAGGTATCTACGCGTCCTACGGAGACAGCGACCAGAGACTGCTCACAGAGCTTTCAAAGGGAAAGATCTTTGGCGAGATGGCCGTTATAGAAGCATATCCCAGAAGCGCTACCGCGGTTGCGCTTGAGGATACTGAGGTAGATGAGATAAGCGCAGGGGAGTACGGTGATTATTTCAAGGATCGTCCCGACAAGCTCATGGAGATCATGAGAAGCCTCGGCGGACGTCTTCGCGACCTTACAGCAGACTTTGACGAGGTAAGCAGCGCCATCAAACAGGTAGATGACGGCGAAGGTCAGGATAAGAGCGAGGGACTTGTCGACAAGATAAAGAAGTTCGCGGACGTGTTCAAGAAGAGCAAGTCAGCCGATGCCGTAAGTGCAGAGAGCCTGAGAAAGCTGGAGCAGAGCGGACACTCTGACGGATTCAACACAAAGGTTGAGACATATAACAAGGGCACCATCATCTTCAAAGACGGCGAAGACGGCGAGTGCATGTACGATGTTCATTACGGATCGGTAGGCATATATGTGGATTACGGCAAGGATTCCGAGAAGCTTGTTACTAAGCTCGGAGTTAATCAGTTTTTCGGAGAGCTGGGACTTGTTGAGGACGTAAGACGCAGCGCGACAGCTGTTGTTCTCGAGGACGGAACGACTCTTGAGATCATAGATTTCCCCAGCCTTCTTGATATCTTCAAGCAGAATCCTCCTAAATTCCAGATGATACTCGAGCATCTTTCCTACAGACTGAGGAAGCTTACCAAGGACTATCTTGAAGCCTGCGGCATCATGTACCGTATATACGAGTCCGGATACAAGGGCGCGGGTCTTGAGGGGGATCTTAAAAACGATGTAAAGGACTATCTCGGACATATTTATGAATGATATAAAGAAACCTTTGATCCAGGTGCAGCCCAGATATGATTTTCGCGATGACTGGGAAGCCCTGGCAGAAAAAGAAGATCTTTATTATGAAGCCCTTGACTTTTCAACACAGCCTGCTCTCACTGAGGGCGGGCTGTTTGAAGAATACAGGGAGTGGTATTCTTCAAACAAAAGGACAAGCTCCGTTCACGGATGCTTCATAGACGTAAATCCTGCCAGCGGGGATCCGGCATTCAGGGATCTTTCAAAAAGACGGTGTGAGGAGAGCTGCAGGACGGCTTCTCTGATCGGGGCAAAGAATGTAGTCTTTCATTCCAGCTGCTTCCCTTTTTTAAGAGGGATATATCTTGATGTGTGGGTGAAAAGGTGCGCTGATTTCTATCTGGAAATGGCAGAGAGATACAAGGTCAGGATCTTCATTGAAAACAGTATGGATATAGATGCAGGCCCGATAAAGGCTCTGATGAGAGCTGTTAACGATGAAAGAGTCGGGGTCTGCCTTGATATAGGGCATGCAAATTATTCAAGTATTCCCATCAGACAGTGGTTTGAGGAACTGGGGGAATGGATAGGGTATATCCATCTTTCGGACAATAAGGGCGTGTATGATGATCATATAATGCTGGGTGAGGGTACTATCGACTGGGAGGAAGCTGACAGCCTCTGGAGGGGGCTTAAAAGGGATACTGTCATTACGATAGAGGTTAATGGCGTGGCGGCTTCTGAAGCAGCAGTCACGTTTTTAAGAGAACATGGTTACTTTGGGATGTAAGGCTTAAAAAAGGAGGAAGGTATGGCGATCTTTGATGAAAAATTATTGGCGGATCCGGAGTTTTTCAAGGAAAACACCATCCCCGCCCATGCGGACATAAAGTATTACCGTGATGAGGAGGAGATGAAAAGAGAGAGCTCCGGATTTCTTTATTCCATGGACGGGATGTGGAAGTTCCGGTGGTTCAAGACGGTAAAGGAGGCCTGTCCCGATTTTTATTCCATGGACTTTGACTGTCATGCCTGGGATGACATACAGGTGCCGGGGTGCATAGAGATGCAGGGCTACGGACAGGTGACCTACCTGAACACCCAGTATATGTGGGAAGCCCGTGAGGAAGTTGAGCCCGGCGAGATACCCACTGAATATAATCCGGTAGGAGAGTACGTAAGATATTTCACAGTGCCCGGGGAGCTTAACGACCGCCCTGTCTGCGTAAGGTTCGACGGCGTTGAAACTGCCATGGCGCTCTGGATAAACGGCCACTATGTTGGATACTCCGAGGATTCCTTTACTCCTGCGGAGTTTGACCTTACCGAGTTCATAGATTACAAAGGCGAGAATAAGCTTTCTGTCGCCGTATTCAGGTTTTCTTCCGCTTCCTGGCTTGAGGATCAGGATTTCTTCAGATTTACCGGCATCTTCAGGAAGGTCACTTTGTTTACAATACCAGATGTTCATGTGGAGGATATGGAGGTAAAGACGGAGCTTGACGCTAAGTATCAGGATGCCACACTTCATATAGCTTTAACACTTTCAGCTGAAGGAAAGATTAAATACGAGCTTAATGATCCTGCGGGAGGTAACGTATTAAAGGCGAATAAAAAGACTGGGATGGATGTTCTTATTGACCATAAGATCGAAAAGCCCCTCAAGTGGTCTGCGGAGAAGCCTTACCTCTATGATCTTATAATCAGAGTGTACGATAAAGAGGACAACCTTCAGGAAGTTATCGCTCAGAAGGTGGGCTTCAGAAAGATTGAGATAAAGGCGCACAAACTCCTTATCAACGGGAAGAGGATCGTCTTCTACGGAGCAAACCGTCATGAATTCTCGGATGTTGTCGGACGGGCCATAAGCGAGTATGAGATCGACGAAGATCTCATGAATATGAAAAAGAATAATATAAACGCCATAAGAACCTGTCATTACCCAAATCAGAGCCATTTCTACGATATGTGCGACAGGCTTGGCTTCTACGTCATAGACGAGACAAATCTGGAGACCCACGGAACCTGGGATGCCATAATAAGGGGCTTAAAGCCTCTTGAGTACGCCGTGCCCGGAGACAGGGAGGAATATCTTGAGAACGTCCTGGATCGCGGTCATAACATGTACATGAGGGATAAGAACCATCCGTCGGTACTTATCTGGTCGCTTGGAAATGAGTCTTACGGCGGAAAGGTTCTGAAGAAGTTCCACGATGCTTTCAAGGGATGGGATGACACCCGTCCGATCCATTATGAGGGTGTGGTAAACGACACGAGATATCCGGAGACAACGGATATAGCCTCCAATATGTACTGGAGTGTTGAAGCGCTGAAGAAATATCTTAAGAAAAACCGTAAAAAGCCTCTTATCAGCGCCGAATACGTGCATGCAATGGGAAATTCCACCGGCGGCATGAAGCTCTATACTGACCTTATGGATGAGGATCCTCTGTACCAGGGAGGTTTTGTCTGGGACTACATCGACCAGGCCATAAGGAATAAGGACCGTTACGGCAGGTAGTACGAGGGCTACGGCGGTGACTTTAACGACAGACCGAATGACGGAAACTTCTCCGGAGACGGCATCTGCTATGCAAAGGACAGGAAACCGTCCCCCAAGATGCAGGATGTTAAATACAACTACAGACCGCTTAAGATAGAAGCTGACGCCAAGGGCTTTACGATAACCAACAGACATCTTTTCACCAATGCCTCGGAGTATCTTTGCTGCATAAGCATACTGGCAAACGGGAAAGAGATAGAAACCCTGGCCGAGACCTTCAGCGTGGAGCCTCTTTCCACTTCAAAGTTTAAGTGGCCCATGAAGCTTCCCGACGAGAAAGGTGTTGAATATGTTATAACCCTCTCCTTTGTACTGAAGCATGGCAGACCCTATGCCGGTATGGGACATGAAGTTGCCTGGGGGCAGTATGTATATGGTACCATGGCAAAGCCGGAGCATACCGGGGCGAAGTTTAAGATAGTCCACGGCATGAACGGAACAGGAGTGTACGGGAAGGACTTTTCCGCAATGTTCTCCCTGCTGCAGGGCGGGCTTATCTCCTATAAATACGGCGGAAAAGAGCTTATAGAAAAGATACCCCGTCCCAACTTCTGGCGGGCCATGACGGATAACGACATTGCAAACATGCAGCCTTCAAGAAGCGCCCAGTGGAAGACGGCTTCCGAATTTGCAAGCATTAAATATTATGACAAAAAGCTTGAGGTTGAGGTGCCTAAGATAAAGGAGAGAAGGAACAGCGTAGATGTGACCTTTACCTATCACCTTCCCACAACACCGAAAAAGCTTGTGACGGTGACCTATACCGTACATGCCGACGGCTGGACGGATGTGGAAATGAGCATGCCGAGAACGGATGATATCGGAGAACTTCCGGAATATTCAATGATGTTTACACTGGATGCGGATTACAGTACGCTCTGCTGGTACGGACAGGGACCCGAAGAGACTTATGTGGACAGAAGCTGCGGGAAGCTTGGCATTTATTATGCGGAAGCAGAGGACATGATGGCCAAATATTTAAGGCCGCAGGAGTCCGGAGCCCATATGGACGTGCGACTTGCGACTCTTACCAATGAGACAGGCCGGGGGATAAGCATTATGGGTGATAAGCTCATGGTGTCGGCGCTTCCTTACAAGCCTTCAGAGATAGAGAATGCAGACCATCACTTCGACCTGCCGGAGGTTCATTATACCTACTTAAGAGTAGGTCTTGGACAGATGGGGGTTGCAGGAGACGATACCTGGGGTGCAAGAACCCTTCCGCAGTATATGATCAATAATAAAAAAGCCCTGAAGCTTAAATTCTCCTTCAAAGGGATATAAGGCCTGGTGAGAGACGGGGCAAAAAAAAGAACGATGATAAGAACGCAGCTGGCAGCGGTATTCATACTGCTGCTGGTTGCTGTTTTTCTGGCAGTGTTTCTTCTAAACACTGTTTTCCTGCAGCGATACTACATCACCAATAAGAAAAAGCAGATAGAAAGCTCATATGCTAGCATGGACAGCCTCTCGGAAACCTACGATACGGATTCGGAGGATTTCAGGGATGGCGTTGATCACCTTGCGACAGAGTACGGCCTTGTGGTTGTAGTTGCGGATTCCGGCATGCAGATCCTTTATTCTACCGCAAGGGAATCAGAGAAGATGGCATCAAGGCTTCTCTGGAAGATAGTATCCGGAGATCCAAAAAATGAGCCTGGAAACGAGCCTCCCGAAAAGCCCCCGGAGGAAAGGGCAGAGGGGGAGGAAGGGGGTAAGAAACCGCCTGCTCCCGATCACGAGGGAGAAAAGATGAAAGAAAAGGAGGAGATCCTGGCCTCCAATGATAAATACAGGATCACCTCCAGTACCGATCCTGCAATGAGGACTGATTTCATTGAGCTTTGGGGTTATCTTTCAAACGGCAATCTGATCTTTATAAGGACACCCCTTGAGAGTATCAGGGAGAGTGCCGCCATAGCGACAAAGTTCATGCTTTATATCGCTCTGTTCATAGCATTTCTTGGGGCGGTTGTCATGTGGTTTGTATCAAAGCGCATCACCGATCCGATCCTTGAACTGACCCGGATATCGGACAGGATGGCTCACCTTGATTTTGACGCAAGGTATGAAAATAACGTTAATAATGAGATAGGTGAGCTGGGTCTTCATATGAACGATATGGCAAGCCAGCTTGAAACTGCCATATCTGAGCTTAAGAGCGCCAACATAGAGTTACAGCAGGATATAGAGAAGAAAGAGAAGATCGAGAGCATGAGGAGTGAATTCATATCGAATGTCTCCCATGAATTAAAGACTCCGATAGCTCTTATATCCGGCTATGCGGAAGGGCTTAAAGACGGGATAGCGGATGATGAGGAAAGCCGTAAGGAATACCTTGGGGTAATAATCGA
Organism: Lachnospiraceae bacterium; assembly: GCA_017417105.1. GTDB lineage: Bacteria > Bacillota > Clostridia > Lachnospirales > Lachnospiraceae > NK4A144. Next base: position 23,086 of record JAFPZU010000007.1, read on the forward strand.
CGAATCAGAAAAGATGAGCAGGCTTGTGACCAAGCTGCTGGAGCTTAATCATATAGAGTTCGGCAATAATCCGGCGAAGATGGAAAGATTTGATATCGTGCCTTTGATATCAGGGGTGACGGAAAGTTCGGAGATACTTGCAAAGCAGTTCGGAGCGGATATTGAACTTAAAATACAGTCTCCCTTATATGTATGGAGTGACGAACAGAAGACGGAGACAGTCTTTACCAATTATCTTACAAATGCCATACACTATTCGGGCGGGGATAAGCACATAGAGGTAACGGCAGAGGATAAGGGCGAAAATATCCGGATAGAGGTCAGAAATGCCGGAGATCCCATACCTTCCGATGCCATAGAAAGAATATGGGATAAGTTCTATAAGGTGGACAAGGCCCGTACCAGAGAGGTTGGCGGGACAGGCGTCGGGCTTTCCATAGTCAGGGCTGTCATGAATACTTTGAATAAACCCTGCGGTGTGATAAACTATGATGACGGCGTCGGATTCTGGTTTGAACTTGAAAAGGGCTGACAGGCGCGTGCCGGGGTTATTGATACCGAACGAGGGAATAAGAAATGAAGAAACTGATATTTGTTCTTAATATGTGCTTCGTAGCCGCGATGCTTTTATTCACGGGCTGCGGCGCTCCCGGGGTAAACATCTCCGATGAGGACGTTAAAAGAGTGGCGGATTACTCTTCGGACATAGTAAGCCAGCATAATGACAAGTCGGATTCGAGACTTGTGGATCTTTATACCGTAAAGAAAAAATACAGGGATCAGCTGGATCTTGAGATAAAGAGGCAGAATTTCAGAGCCTTGGAACAGGCGGCGATGCAGACTGAAGACGGCTCTGCTTCTGGATCCGGATCGGGATCCGGCAGCGGGGAGGAAGAAGTTCCCGCTGAACCGGAGATCAGCCTTGCAGAGGCCGTAGGGGTACCGGAATTTGAAATCTACTATACCGACTACGAGGTAAGCAGATCCTATCCGACTGCGGGCCCGACGGTTTCTGAGGATGATGTTTATATGGGGATGACCGCTGCCGCAGGAGATACGCTTCTTATCATGCATTTTAATATATCCAATACCGAGGGCAATGACAGAGACTGCAACATAATGAGCAGAAGACCGACCTTCAGGGTTAAGATAAACGGAGAGAATCATACTGTGCAGCAGACGATCCTTCCGGATGATCTTTCGAAATTTGAGGAGACCATACCGGCCTACAGCTCTTCGGATGCGGTGCTTATATCTGAAGTATCGGAGAGTACGGCTGCAGCCATAGATTCCCTGTCACTGATAGTCAGGTCAGCCGAAAGCCGGCCGGAATATAAACTGGAGTAATACGATGCCTATCTGTGTACAGAAAGATCTGCCGGCAAGAGAGATCCTGGAGAATGAAAACATCTTTACCATGGAGCCTGAACGCTCCATGCATCAGGATATAAGACCTTTGGAAATCTGCATCTTAAACCTCATGCCCCTTAAGGAGGATACGGAGCTTCAGCTTCTTCGGGCTATGTCGAATACCCCTCTGCAGATCAATGTAACCCTCATGATAGTTAAGAGCCATGTGTCGAAGAATGCATCGGTCAATCACCTCAATCAGTTTTATAAAACCTGGGACGAGATAAAAGGATCCAGCTTTGACGGAGTCATAATCACAGGGGCTCCGGTTGAACTCATGGAGTTTGAGGAAGTGGATTACTGGGATGAGCTAAAGGAGATATTTGAGTGGACCAAAACCCATGTGACTTCAACCCTTCACGTCTGCTGGGGAGCGCAGGCCGCCCTCTACTATCATTACGGACTTCCGAAGCACACCTTTGATACAAAGCTTTTCGGGGTATACAGGCACAGGGTAAGGAACAGGAAGGATCCTCTGGTTCGGGGCTTTGACGATATGTTTTATATTCCTCATTCAAGATATACGGAGGTCAGAAGCGAGGATATCCACGCCTCAGATAAGCTTACAGTGCTTGCTGAAGGGGATAATAAAGCCGGGGTCTGTCTTTGCACCGCAATGGGAGGCAGGCAGGTGTTTATCTTCGGACATCCGGAGTATGACAGGATGACTCTTGACATGGAGTACAGGAGGGATCGGGAGAAGGGGCTTGATACGGCGCTTCCCGTTAATTATTATCCGGATGACGATCCCACTAAGAAACCCATGATGCTTTGGAGAAGCCATGCCAACATCATCTATACGAACTGGCTTAATTACTATGTTTATCAGAATACGCCGTATGATATAGGCGGAATAATGCTTGCAAATGCGGAGCAGGAGAGATCCGGAGAAAAAGGCAGGCGTCATGTCGGAAAAAAGAATGTAAGGAAAAGGGGATAAGTTATGGGCGGATTTTTTGCGGCGGCATTAAAAAATGACTGTGTTTTTGATCTTTACTTTGGAACTGATTACCACTCGCATTTAGGAACAAGACGCGCGGGAATGGCTGTTTTTGACAGCAAGGACGGCTTTAACAGGGCTATACACAATATAGAAAACTCTCCTTTCAGGACAAAGTTTGAGTCTGATTTTCATGAGATGAAAGGAAATCTCGGGATAGGCTGCATTTCGGATTACGAGCCCCAGCCTCTTATCGTAAGATCCCATCACGGAACCTATGCCATAACCACTGTAGGAAAGATAAACAATATGGAGGAGCTTTCCGAAAAGGTTATAAAGGATTCCGGCACCCATTTTTTGGAGATGAGCGGGGGGTCGATCAATGCTACGGAGCTTGTGGCAGCCCTTATTAACCAGAAGGATAATATAATCGACGGCATAAGCTATGCCCAGGAAACCATAGACGGCTCCATGACGATGCTGCTTTTAACACCTGCGGGGATCTACTGCGCCAGGGACAGGCTTGGAAGGACGCCGCTTACCATAGGAGTAAAGGACGAGGGGTTTTGCGCTTCCTTTGAAAAGTTTGCCTATCTTAATATGGGCTACAGGGATTATAAGGAGCTGGGACCCGGTGAGATAGTGATAATAACACCCGAGGAAGCCAGGACTCTAAAGCGTCCCGGCGATAAGATGAAGATCTGTACCTTCCTCTGGGTTTATTACGGATATCCGTCTTCGGGCTATGAGGGGGTTTCTGTTGAGGAGATGCGCTACAGATGCGGAGGACATCTTGCCGAGCGGGATAATATGACTAAAGAGGACATAGACATCGTGGCCGGGGTTCCGGACTCCGGAACGGCGCATGCCATAGGATATGCAAACAGATCCGGAGTTCCTTTCTCAAGACCTTTTATTAAATATACGCCTACCTGGCCAAGGTCCTTCATGCCTACGATACAGTCAAGGCGTGATATGATCGCCAGGATGAAGCTGATACCGGTTCATGAGCTTATAGAGGGAAACCGTCTGCTTCTTATAGATGACTCCATTGTAAGAGGGACACAGCTTAGGGAAACAACTCAGTTTCTCTATAATTCCGGGGCAAAGGAGGTTCATGTGAGACCTGCCTGTCCGCCTATAATGTTCGGCTGTAAATATATCAATTTTTCAAGATCCACCTCCGAGATGGAGCTTATCGCAAGGCGGGTAGTGAACCAGGAGGAAGGTCAGGAGGTTGAGAGGGCTGTCCTCGAAGATTATGCGAATCCGGATTCCGAAAGATACGAGAGGATGCTGGAGAGCATAAGGAAGCAGCTTGGCTTTACAAGCCTTCGCTACAACAGGCTGGATGATATGCTGGAGGCCTGCAATATAGAGCGGGAAAAGCTCTGCACATACTGCTGGGACGGGAAAGAGTAACTTTATCAACTGATGAAACGCTATACAGCCATAAGGATATTTTCAATACTGTGTCTTACAGCATATATCCTGTGGCTTTTTTATCTGCTGACGGGGGATGTGTCAAAGCTCTCCTCCACTGTCCAATTTAAGGGACTCAGGGCTCTGGGCTTTCTTGGCGATGAGCGCTATGAAGACTATATAAATGAATACGTCGATCTTTTCATATCTTTTATTCCCATAGGGTTTCTTACGCCTTTTGCAAGAGGAAGAAAAGGACTTGGCGGGGCGTTGTGTTTTGGACTGCTGCTGCTGGGTCTTTATGAATGTCTCAGATTTTATTCGCTGGGAGGAATAATAGCAATAGACGATGAACTGTGGAGCATGGCAGGTATTATCGTAGGATACGGGTTCTATACTCCTGTTGTGCTTATCATGAATTTTGATGAGGATTCGCCTTATATGAGGGGCGGGACGGGTTTTTTGTGGCTTGTTCCGGCGATTCTTTTTGCCTTTATTGTTTATAAGGAGACGGATATTCAGGAGAGTGCTGCAAGGGAGGAGATCAGGGAAGATAAATCAGAAGCCGCAACTGAACTTATGACGGCAATCGATGAGGATATGGACGGGGAGATCTATGAAAGACTGCGGGAAGGAATAGGAGAATATAAGGAAAAGATCGTTTTTGAAGAAGATCAGCTTGTGGCGCAGACCATATTTGACGAGTTTGTTAATATTATGGAGGAGCATCCCGAGTTTTTCTACCTGACAGGTGGAGCCAGGATAGATACTGTTACGTACGGAAGCGATAAGACTTTAACCTTTGTGCCGGAGTATTCGGATCCGGTCAGTGAGCTTCCTGAAATGACGCGCAGTCTGGAGGAGATTATTGATTCGTTTCTTTCGGAGTGTCCAGGCGGCAGTGAATATAACAGGGCTTTATGGGTTCATGACCGTCTGGTGAATGAGACGAGATATGATACCGATGTCCATTATGTTGTACAGTCCATCGAGGAGACACATTTTGATCATGCCTATACTTCCTACGGAGCCCTTGTCATGCACAGAGCAGTTTGCGCGGGATATGCGAGAGCCTTTCAGCTGATCCTTGAAAGGATGGGGATAGAATGCGGGTATGTTTCGGGAACAGCCGTTAATTCGGCAGGGGACAATGAGCAGCATGCCTGGAACTATGTTAAGCTCGACGGGGAGTATTATCTTTGTGATGTGACCTGGGATGATCCGGTAAGCGCAGATAACAGTGATATAAACCGTCTGAGTCATGAATACTTCTGTCTTTCGACTGAAGATATGGGACGCGATCACTTCCCTGACGAGGATCAGTCGGTTCCGGACTGTCCGAAGACGCGCAGTCCGTACTGAAAGTGCGCAGTGGGGATGTACAAAAAGGATGGAAGAACCGTCCCCTTTAGCACACTCGAACAAATGTTCTAAAATGTAGCGAAATTTATTGACTAAGCGGGGTAATAGCATTATATTAGTGAGTAGAGGGGGAGCGGCTGTACCGGTGTTCTTCAGGAATGGAGAAGGGAGTGCCTTATGAAAAAACTTTACGGATCATTTATTGGATTTACGGTTGCGGTGATACTCATCACCTTTCCCGTTGCCGGCGAGGTGGCGGCGAGGGAAGGGGCAGCGGCAAGCTCGGATGCCATTGGCGAGTCACAGCTTAATACATCGAACGTGAGTATATTAAATAACCTTATGTTACAGAAAATGAATTCCCTGCGCGCCAGCCAGGGAGCGGGGGCGCTGTCTTTGGATCCTACGCTTAATTCGTATGCGGCCACAAGATCCGTGGAAGCTACCACCAAGTGGTCACATACAAGACCCAACGGGGCTCAGGGCTGTGATATGATACCTGCGAACAAGTGGAGGGGAGAGAACCTTTCCTATGTCACGTTCCCGGACTTTGCCTATACAAAGGAAGAGCAGGAGCAGGCGGCCAACATTATGTTTGATAACCTCGTGGCGTCGCCCACGCATTATGACAATATGATATTCGGATCCTTCACCAAGGTAGGTATAAGGACGAATGTAGCCCAGACAGGCGACGGCACCAGACTGACCACGGCCTATCTTTTTTCAAACTGACGGAATAGCAGACATAAAAAGGAAAAGAACAGGGGAGCCTCTAAGGAACAGTTCCTGAAGGGCTCCTCTTTCACGGAAAGGAATACATGGCAACATGAACGGAAGATTATTCAGGAGAGGACTTCGCGACGGCGTGCCGATAGCGCTGGGGTATATGGCTGTAGCCTTTACTCTCGGAATAGCTGCGGAAAACATCGGCATGGATGCCCTGCAGAGTTTTTACATGTCCTTTGGAATGCTGGCATCAGCGGGGGAATATGCAGCCATACTGCTTATAGGCTCGGCTGCGGGAGTTCTTGAGATCATAGTCACGACGTTTATCATCAATTTAAGGTATTTCTTAATGAGCTGTTCCCTGTCCCAGAAGATTAAAAAGGATGTGCCCATATGGAAGAGGATGCTGCTTGCATGGTTTGTTACGGACGAGCTCTTCGGAATATCATCGGCTGTAGAGGGAGATCTTGATCCCGTCTATACCTACGGCGCGGCCATAGTTGCGGTGGCAGGCTGGTGCGCCGGCACGGTGCTGGGGGTTGTGGCAGGAGACATACTCCCTCCAAGCCTTTCTTCAGCCATGGGAGTATCACTCTACGGGATGTTCCTTGCGATAATAATACCTCCTGCCGGGAAAAGCCGTTTCATGGCGGGGCTTATAGTGACAGCCATGGCGGCAAGCTTTTTATTCACCAGGATGCCGGTGCTGTCTGAGATCCCGGAGGGTTTCAGGATCATAATACTCACGGTTTTGATAGCGGGAGCAGCGGCGTTTATAAAACCCATAGAGGAGGAAGCCTGAAATGCACGGGAAACAGGTTTACGGGGCGCTTACCATTATGATACTGACCATATACGCCATAAGGGTCACCCCGCTTCTCATATTCAGGAAAGAGATAAAGAACAGGTGGATAAGATCCTTTTTGTACTATGTTCCCTATGTGACGCTTGCTGTCATGACCTTTCCTGCCATACTTGGCGCAACGTCCTCCGTATGGTCGGGAATGATCGCACTTGTTGTCGGGATTCTGGCGGCGCTAATTAGCGGAGACCTCTTTACGGTTGCAATATGTGCCTGTGTTGCGGTATTCTTATCAGAAATGATTATATTGTAAAGCAGATCGGCGAGGCGATATGAAGAATATTCTTTGGGATTTTTTAATGATAGCGATAGGGGTAGTGCTGATCCTGTTCCCCGGAACGGCAATGGACTTCTGTATCAAGATAATAGGCATACTGCTTCTGGTTGCCGGAGCGGGAGGCGTGATCCTTGGTCTTAAGGGGCAGGGAGCCTACAGGGTATATACGATGTCGGGGGCGGTGACCGCTGTTGTCGGAGGAGCGGTCTGCCTTTTGCAGCCTCAGCTTATAAAGACCTTCTTACCTCTTGTCATGGGAATAGTGATCCTTGCAACCGGAGTACTTAATATAGGCAATGCTTTTGCCGCAAAGAGGGCGGGGGCTGCGAGATGGCTGGTATCACTTATTCTTGCTCTTGTGACGGTGGTGCTTGGAGTGATAATACTTATGAATCTGAACGGAACGGCGGATCTTTTGGTCACCATAATAGGGATAGTTTTCGTGTATAATGGGATATCGATGCTTATAATGAAGATAATGAATAAGGTATGAGATCATGAAGAATTACATCAGGATAGCAAGACCCGATCATTGGGTCAAAAACATTTTCATAATACCCGGAATTGCGGTAGGGTTCCTTCTTGCAACCATGCCTCCGCTTCCGGTGCTTTTGTACAGATTTGTCATTGGCTTTGCTGCGACCTGTATGATAGCCTCTGCCAATTATGTAATAAATGAGTGGCTCGATGCGGAGTTTGATAAATATCATCCTACAAAGAAGTATAGACCCGTGGTGTCGGAGAATATGAAGTTTTCGTGGGTGATGGTAGAGTACGTGGTTCTCGCCGCAGCGGGTATACTGCTTTCACTGCTGATAAACAGGGGCTTTCTTTTTACAGAGATTTGGCTTCTCGTTATGGGGATCATTTATAATGTCAAGCCGATGAGGACGAAAGATATACCGTTTCTTGATGTGATCTCGGAGTCGGTCAATAACATGATAAGGCTGCTTTTGGGATGGTTCATAGTAACGGACGGATCCATACCCCCGGGAAGCATACTGTTAGGCTACTGGATGGGCGGCGCGTTCCTTATGGGAATCAAACGCTTCGCTGAATACCGCATGATAGGAGATCCGAAGACGGCGGGATTATACAGAAAGTCTTTTGCAGCCTACACCGAACAGACACTGCTCTGCTCCAGTATGTTCTATGCTTTCTGTTCAACCTTCTGTATGGGACTGTTCCTTGTGAAATACAGGATAGAGTATGTGCTTGCAATGCCGTTCTTATTCCTGCTTTTTGTGTATTACCTGTACATAGCTTTCAGGGATGATTCGGCGGTTCAGAAGCCGGAAAAGCTTTATAAGGAAAAGAAGCTGATGGCCTTCGTGGTTCTTATCGTTGTAATCTTCGTGGTGCTGACGCTGGTTGATATACCCTGGCTGGCACATTTCCAGGAGGCATGGCTTATAAAGTTTTAATATATTGATTTTCAGCTGGAGGAATTAAAGATCATGAGTGAGAAAAACAAAGTATTGCTTTTTTATCCGCCGGGACCCATCTTTCAGCGGGGAGAGGACAGATGCCAGCAGAATGTGGACGGAAGCTCTGCGGAGGCAATGAGGGCCTGTAACGATCTGGGCTATGCGGCGGCAGTGCTCCTTAAGAAGGGATATGAGATAAAGCTTCGGGATTACCAGACGGAGCTTTGTACAATGGATGAGCTGAACGCGGATATAGATGCCTTCAAGCCGGATCTTCTTATGATGAGCACCACAAACACCAGCATCTATGAAGATATAAAGATCATGAATGATCTGAAGGACAGGTGCGGCGCGGTAACGGTACTTAAAGGCGCGATCTTCTATGCACCCGAGCAGGCAATGCTGGATCTTCTGGATCTTTCCCATATCGACTATATGATAGGCGGTGAAGTGGACTTTGCGATAGACGGTATAGCGGATTTTGCTTTAAGAGGAGAGGGAGATATTGCCACAGTCGACAATATCCTCTATAAGGATAAGGACGGTAAGTTCGTACAGACGAAGTTCCATGTATGGGGGCAGGATCTTGATTCCCAGCCCTTCCCCGCAAGGGATTATATGAATAACGGACTTTATACAAGGCCGGATACTGATGCTCCTATGGCCACTATCCAGACTGCAAGAGGGTGTCCATCAAGCTGCGTTTTCTGTCTGACACCGGGGATCTCCGGTAAATGCGTGAGATTCAGAAGCCCGGAGAATGTCATGGCGGAGCTTACGGAATGCTATGAAAAATACGGGATAAAGGATTTTTTCTTCAAGGCGGACACCTTTACCATAAATGCGGAGTGGGTGAAAAAGCTCTGCGAGATGATAATAGATTCGCCGCTTTACGGAAACATTCATTTCACTGCAAATTCCAGAGTAAATCCCTTAAAGAAGGAGACTTTGGAGATCATGAAGAAGGCGGGTTGCTTCATGGTGGCTTTCGGCTTCGAATCCGGCAGTGATGAGATACTAAAGAAGATCAAAAAGGGAGCAACGGTTGAGCAGAATCTTCAGGCTGCAAGATGGTGTCATGAAGTAGGACTTCCTTTCTGGGGCTTCTTTGTCATAGGGTTCCCTTGGGAGAATAAGGGACACATCATGAAGACAAGAAAACTCATCTACGAGGCAGATCCCGATTTTATTGAAGTGAAGATGGCGCTTCCGTATTATGGCACACCGCTTTATGAGACCTGTAAGGAAGAGGGGCTTCTTGCAAAGAATGTACTTGGCAGCGATTTCTTCCATTCAAGCATGTCAGGGACTAAATACCTTACGATAGAAGAGGTGGAAAGCTTAAGGCGAAAGATCCTCCTTGGATTCTATATGAGGCCGAAATACATCACCCATAAGATGGGAGAATGCGTTAAACAGCCGTCTGTATTCGCTAACTATTGCAGGTACGGTGTGAGACTGGTGGTTAATCTTTTTAAGTAAAATGAAGAAAAACCTTTACGAGATCCTTTCGGAATACGAGCTCATAATCTTTGACATGGACGGAACCCTTTATTTTCAGAAAGGGATGCAGATAAGGATGGCTTTAAGGCTGATATGCCATGCTCTTTCCGGCAAAAGAGGCATAAGGGATCTCAAGCTGATACTTAAATACAGGAAGCTTCGGGAGGAATGGGACACGGAGCTTTCTCTCGATGAAGATAAATTATTTGAAAAGCTTTCGGAAGTTACAAGGGTTCCGGCCGATACGGCGCAGGGCATCATCCAGGAGTGGATGTTTGAAAGACCCATGGATGCGGTGAGGCTTTGCAGGGACGAAGAACTTGTAAAGACTATAGACAAGCTTAGAGCAGAAGGAAAGAATGTCTGTATTTATTCCGACTATCCGACGGAAGATAAGGTCAGGGCAGTCGGGCTTTCCGGCAGGATACCGCAGTATTACGTTGGCATGGAGGGAATAAAGACCATGAAGCCTAATCCCTCCGGCCTTTTTTATATAATGAGCTGCTATCCGGAAACGGAAAGATCAAAGGTAATAATGGTCGGCGACAGAGCCGACAGGGACAAGGCCGCAGCCGACGGCGCAGGGATTAAAAGCATCATTCTTGGAAGATTCAAAATACTGAGGTATTATACACAAACTGAACCTTTCTGTTTGTTTTATTATAGTAAGCGGAATAAATAATCTCGCTTACTATAAAGCCTCCGGCGGATGCGCCCGGATTTTGCAAGGAAATATGCCGCTTTCAGCGGCCAAAATCCGGCGCAGTAAACGACAAAACGAAAAAAGTTTTGTCGTTTACTATAAAAGTGCAATAAATCGGTTAAGTTCTTTTCATTATTCTCCGATATACACTAATAGAAACGGATTTCTGGTTTTTTGAAGTGCATATAAGACATCAAGGAGGATATTACAATGGTTGATTTCA
>JAFPZU010000060.1 GCA_017417105.1 Lachnospiraceae bacterium
GATCCAGTGAGGAATCCGACGGGGATCTTTTAGGAAAAGGTTACGGGGCAGCGGAGTTTTCCTGCATCGTACGGCTTAATGCCATATCGGATATGCTTGATGACGAGGAAGAGCTCCATACCGGGGTTATGTACGGAGCGGAGCCACCTATGAGGTCGTAAGGGGGCGCCTTTATATAGACATTCCTGATACCGAAGGGTATTACTGGAACTATGACTTATTAAACAGCCGGGCCACATCCCTTGAAGAAACAAAGGAGAATAACGGACTGCATATGACCATAGCCGCAGATGATAACATGGGGACGGGCTACGCGGTGCCCTACTGGGAGTCAGAGGAAAACAGCTATTACAAGGGGTACGTTATTTACGAGGTAGAGATTGAGGATAAGGAGATAACAGAGGTCATAGATGTTTCCGAAGTGTCGGATCTGAGTGAATATACCTTCTGACGTTAGAGAAAAAAAGGAGATGGAAGAATTATGAAAAAGAGATTTGCAAGATGTATCAGTTTATTGCTCAGTATCCTGCTGGCTTTTGAGGGCGTACCGCAGAGCACGGGATCTCTGTATCAGGCGTTTGCTGCAGAAAAGAGCAGTGTTTTGGAGCCCGCCGTTAATGAAGATGCAGCAAACGATACGGCGTCTAATGCCGCAGCAGGATCGAAGACAGATGAAGAAGATCCTCCGCTTTCCGATGAAGATGTTGCCCGGTGGATGGAGGAGACGGGGCTGGGGTCAGGACGTCTTATAATCGGTGATCCATCCGATAACGAAGACATAAAAGACGAAGCCCTTAATTTCGAAGAGCATATATTATACAGGGCGAATATCAGTATTGACGGCGACGGAGGCTCAGAGATGAGACTTCAGGATGCCTTTAATAAAGCGCAGAATGAGAGCAAAGAAAAGGTTCCCGTAATAAAGCTCAAATACAATATGTTTATTGATGAGCCGATCACGATAAAGAAGGGAAAAACAGTACATTTATTCCTTAACGGAATGGATCTTTACAGGTCTCCCAAAGGAAGCGGAAAAGACAATCAGTACTACATAATGGACGAATCCGAATCAGACGGGAACCTGTTTATACTGGAGGAGGATGCGAAGCTTATAATAACCGGCGGTAAGAAGATGAAAAACACCGCGAGCCGTTATGAGCAGAAGGGGGTTCCCTACAGGGAATCGGAAAAGAACTATAGTTATTCAACCGCAAGACTTGTAGGAGGATATAATTCGGGAAAGGGCGGCGCTATCTATGCAGCGGCCAAGTCAACTGTTGACTTAAGAAATCTTACCATAGCAAACTGCGCCGCAAAATACGGCGGCGCTGTCTATGCCGAATCCCAGGCAAACATACAGCTTGCAAATACAAAGATAACCTGTAATTTCGCTAAAAGCGACGGAGGAGCAGCCTACTTAAACGGCGCAAAAGGCGTCCTGAATATGGACAATGATACAAAGCTTGTTTCAAACCGCGCCGGCGATCTTGGAGGCGCCATCTGTCTTGATTCCGAGAAGATAATAGTATGCGGGGCAGGAAAGACGGAGATTGACGGCAACCTTGCGTCGGGAGACGGCGGTGCCATCTATCTTCCGAGTAATGATAATAACTATATAAGGGGCATAAGATTTCTTAATAATATCTCCCAAAAGGAAGGCGGAGCCATATACGCTAACGGTAAGGGTGCCTCCATTGGGGACAGCGTTTTTGAGAATAATTACGCAAGACAGGGCGGCGGTATCTACATAAACGCCAAGAACTGCGGTATAAGTTCGGTTACCATGACAAGGAACCTTTCCGAAAAACAGGGGGGCGCCATCTGGGTGGACAGCATGGACGACCTTGGAGTTTCGGGAACAGTTGTCATCAAGGATAATTATTCCGGAAAAAATCACGCGCAGGATAATATCGCCCTGCAGAATGGGTCTACCTCAACTGCCTACCTTGAGGTAGGAGGAAACTTAGGCGCAGGAAGCGAGGTCTGGGTACATGATTCTAATATAAAGAACAGAAGGCTTTCTTCACAGCCGGGCTCCTACGATGCAAGGCAGTTCAAGGTGGACGGCGGGACGCAGCATGTAGAGTTTAAGAGCGACAGGCAGCTCTACATTGCAGACGGCGCCCCCGGCGATTCCGAAAAGGACAGTAAGAAGGCTTCGGTATCAGAGGTTAACTACAGCGAATGGAAGACAAGGGATATAACAAAGGCATCAAGCGAGGCGGAAGGTAAGACAGACTATAAGTATACGGCATCAGACGGAGCGGAATATCCCGTGTATTACGGCTATCTTTCATCTCCCTCACATACGACGGAGACTACGGACATAGTCAGCAAGTACTATTATTCGGACGGCTTCTTCTTTTCCGATCCGAAAAAATACGATAACCATCTTGCGACCTTTGGGCTGCAGGTTGCCAGGGCAGGCTTTGAATCCTATATTAAGACCCAGTCCGATTACCGGTATAAGTTCACCAACATAAAGAGCCTCCTGCAGCAGATCGGCATAGAAGAGGATGACATCTACATAAACGACTGGTATACGAAAAAGCCTGCCGAGGATTCCATCGGCGTCGCTATCGGGAAAAAGACCATAAAAAACAGCAAGGGGGAGAGCTATACCCTTGTGCCTATAGCAGTAAGGGGTGACGGCTACGAAAAAGAGTGGGCCGGCAACGTGACGATAAACGGCTCGAACACGGATGACATGAAGGATGAGCATTCAGGTTTTAAATCCGCAAGAAGCCATGTCATGGATGAGATCACCTACTATGTAAAGTCCCACGGTCTTAAGGAAGACCTTGATAAGGGAAAGGTAAAGTTCTTTATCGCAGGCTACTCCCGGGGAAGCGCCACGGCGAACCTTACGGGAAAATGTCTTGTGGATACCTATGGGGAGAACTCCGGATATAAGAATAAGAACCAGGTCTTTGCCTACTGCTATGAGGTTCCCTCAGGGGGTACCGATTACAGGGACAACAGCAAGGCAGCGGATAAAAACAATGAGTGCTATTACTGTATCCACAATATAGTAAACAAGGTAGATCTGGTGCCGTTTCTTGCGCCCTATGAAATGGGCTTCAAGCGCTATGGCGTAGATCACTATATTCCGGGAGATCCTAATGTTAAGGCTTCTCCCGTCGCAACGGACAAGCCGGCGGAGATCAAGGATAAGGTAGATAATGTCACCTGTTACTACGACAATGATCCCTGGTATGTGGGAAGTGACTCCTATAACCGTCAGAAAGAAAAAATGGAAAAGCAGCTTCTGGCCGTTAACGAGGAGATGGATTTTAATGATTATTTCAAGGAATACTATATCACCATGGGAAAGGCCAACTTTGTAAAGAATTTTGAGGCCTATACCTTCCATAAGTCAAAGTCCGGCAAGAAGCTTGAATACTGGCTTCCGGAGTTTTACAGCAAGTTTTTCTCCTGGAATCTCATCTCGTCGGATAAAAATCTTACCAGGGAAAGCTTCAGTAATTACATTATGAGAGAGGGTGAAGCCGGCAAGGGCTGGTATGAAAGCGGCGTAGCACCGCAGGATGCTTTCAGGGGTATGACTAAGATCATGTTTTCAAAAACCCCTGAGGAAACAAAGAATCTTACTCTGGCTCTGACCGGAGTCTTGAATAAATTCAACAGTCCCGTCTTTGGAAGCGGTAACACCCTGCTTACCCTGTACAGCGATCTGATAGGTGACGATAAGGGCTGGGATAAGAGCAGGGCCATACAGCAGAAGTGGCTTGACGAGCTCTGGAGCAAGCTTACGGACAACCGTTACGGACAGAAGGGAATACAGGATGTAATGTCTCCTTCGGAGCTTAAGGACTTCAAGAGCTATTTTCCTGCCCTTATGGGTATCGTATTCAGGATGCTCAAATACGACTATGACAATGCGGGAAGTATTGACAAGAGTACGCAGGAAGAGATGTGGATTGCAGGAACCTTTGCAAAAAATTCGGATACGATCATTAAGGGACATATGCCGGAGATCGCGCTTGCCTGGCTTCGAAGCTATGACGGCTTTTATGATAACGACCTTAAAAAGATCGCCTATACCGGAACCGGAGCGTCAGATACCGTAACTCCTAAAGTTATGAAAAAGCTTGAAGATGGTCAGTTTGCCGAGATCACCGAAAACGAAACGTTAAATGGCAGCGGACAGAAAGTATATCTTCAGGGCGGTAAGGGGGATGCCATTTTCTATACCCTTGAAAAGAACGGGAGTACAAATGCTGCAAAGCTTTATAACGGTCAGGGGATCGATATAAGCGATGAGGGCTCCTATAAGCTTACAGCCTATGCCATAGGCGATTACGCGGAATTAGCCTCAAAAGCCAACGGTGATAAATACTGGAGTAAAAACTGGAAGGAAAGCGAAAAGGTATCAAAAAGCTTCCGGCTTGTAACCGTGGCTGACAGAGAGGTTTATTACAAAGAAAAGGTTAATCATGATTTCAAGCAGTATAAAGCAAAACAGGGAAGTGCGTTTGAGTGTCTTGCAGCCTGCCAATATGAAGGAAGGCCTTTCCTTACCTGGCAGATAACGGAGGATAAGGAAGGAAAGACTGCGTACAAAAATGCCGACTACGGCATAACTGAGGAAGCTCTTAAGAAAAAGAAGCTTGAAATAAAGATTCCCGACAGGACGGTTTATATCCAGCCTGTTTATGCTCCAAAGACCGTTTCCATAGAGAGCATTGAGCTTAATAAGCCTGAGATCGGAAAGCCTCTTCCTAAAAGCATTATAAGTCTCACCTATAAGAATGAGGGAAGTGAGGAGGTCATCAGCTATCTCCATCCCGAAGACATTAAGGTTTCGTGGGACGAGGTAGTTACCTCTGAATCGGGAACGAAGAACCGTTATCCCATTATGCCGGGTACGATAGTTAAAAAGGATGCGGATTATATTGCAGAAATCGGTATAAAGGCCAGTGTTAACGGCGCCTTAAGCTTTTCGCCTCTGGAGCCGGTTAAGGTAAATGCCGTTATACCCGGTTATGAATACGATTCGCAGCAAGAGCAGGTATCGGGTGATTATTATCGAAGGATATTTTTTAAGGTCACCGAAAAGACGCAGGGAGAGGAGCCTGTTACGCCTCAGCCTGCCGGAAATAAGATCCATCTTAAGAGAACACTTCTTAATGCAGAAGAAACTGAAAGAGCTGCTTTTGAAAAAGCAGTCGAAGACAGGTATGGAAGCGATGGCCTTTATATTACGGCAGTTAAGGATCAGACCGTTAATATAGAAAGCTTGGACGTGCTCTCCAATGACGAGGCGGGAGCCTATATTCCCGTGGGCTTCAAGGTGATACCGAAAGACCTGAAGCTTTATGATGAAAACGGGGATGAAATAGAGATTAAAACCTGGGAGAATGACGGATCGATCCTTTCAGGCGAAAGTGTCATCGAGGATAATGAAGTAAGCTTTAAGATGCCTGAAAGTGAATTTACTCTTGAAGCAGTATTTGCAAAGACCTGTACCGTTAAGAAAATAGACCTTGTTCTTTCAGAGCCTGAAACGGGATGTCCGCTGAACCCTGTTCCCGAAGAAGCAAAGATCAGGGTAAGCTTAAACGGGCAGGATAAGGAATACACACTGGATACCGCTTCCGGGATAACTATCGAATATACGCCTTCAGGCGATGAGGAAGGAGCTTTGGGGCTTACGTCCTACATAGGTGATGTGTCGCTACGGTTTGATTCCCTGAAGGATAAGGAGAGTAATAAGACCTTACAGGAGCTTTTAGGATATTCTTATTACGGAATAAGGTATCAGTCGGATGATATCGCCCTCACTGTGAAAAATGATGAGGGAGTTGATATCGAAACCGATATGGCAGGACTTTTCTATGCAGAAGGCGAGGAGGGAACGTATGAGGAATGGTATGTTTCAGGATATGCCTTTGAAGCAAACTTTGAGGAAACCCTTCCTGCCTGCATCATAACTGTCTATGATGAAGCAAAATGGCTTACGTCAAAAAAGGATGAGCAGGGCGAAAAGATTATCCTTGAAGAGCAGTCAGACGACGGCTTTAACGGCAAAAGAAATGCAGACGCAAACTGGGAGGGGCTTAATAAGCTTCTGCCGGAGACTGTCAGTGTAATAACGGATGATGACAGCGAAGACAGTATTCCCGTAATCTGGGAGAGACCAAAGGATACGGAATTCAGGGAAAATGTCATAGGTACCCAGTCCTTTACCGTAGAGGGAAAGGCCCAGGTTCCGGAGGATCTTTTTGTCTGGAACGAAGATGAGGAGGTTGGAGAAAGGAAAGATACTCTTCTGGTATTATGCGATGTTACGATAGAGGCTTATGAGACAGCAAAGAAGCCTGTTGCAATGCCCGGAGGAAGCACTTATTACAGCAATGTTTCGGTAACCCTTTCTTCCGAAACCGAGGGAGCAAAGATCTGGTATACCTTAGACGGCAGCGAGCCTTTGGATGCGTCAGGAAAGCCTGTTTCTTCCGCAAAATCCTATGATGATACAAAGGTTAAGTCAGGGGAAGGTTATGAGGCAGAACCCGGAATCTATATCGATACTCCGGGAGACACCGTAATAAAGGCTGTTTCGGTTAAGGACGGCTTTGATTCAAGTGAGACCATGACGGAGCGCTATACAATAGTTACGAAGCCTGAAGCGGAGCTTCCGGAGGAGGACTTTGAGATCCTTGATTCCCTGTTCCTTGAAGAGGGAATGTGTCTTGATGATCTTACGGAAGAGCTTCCGGACGGCTGGTACTGGCATGAGCTTCAGGATATTAACACCGAATACCGGCTTGAGGACCTTATAGAGGACGAAGAATCAGAAAACAATATGTACCACAATGTCACTGCTCTTCTTAAGTATAATCCGGATCCCGATAAGTACGAGGATGCAGTGGTCGAGATCTCTATTCCGCTATTCGGCGAGCTTTATTCCGTGGACGTGATCGACGGCGAGGCATGTGATTTCACGGGAGAAGCGGTTTATGATGCGGAAAAGGGCGAGACGGTCTACCTTGTTGCGGATTATCCCATGGAGATGCTTGAAAGCTATGAATTCGTGAAGTGGGTGGCTTATGATTCAGCAGGAAACACTGTTGATGTGAAGATGGCAGAAGAGGAAGAAGCGGATTATTATCCTGATTCCTTAAAGGATGAGGAGACCGGGAATTTCTTTGACGGCGCGGCAAGCTTTGTAATGCCGGAGAGTGATGTCGTAATAAAGGGAGTTTTCAAAAGGTATGATGAGACGGAGGAAAATCCCCAGGAGATAAAGGAAAAGTCAGTATCCTCCTTAACGCTTGATAAAGAAACGCTCTCCCTTAAGGCGGGAGATGAAACAAGGGGCAGCGGAACGGTGAAAGCCACAGTGTCCTTTGAAGGAGAAGGAAAGGAGCCGTCTCTTTCCTTTAAGTGCTCCGATACCAATATAGTGAGGATGACGACTAACGGAAACAAAGCAACACTTACTGCCTTAAAAGCAGGATATGCCACAATCTGGGCAGCCTGCGGGGATAAGATCGCAAAATGCATAGTAAACGTAGAGCCGGGACCTCTCGATGCAGTAAACATCACGGTAAAGAACGGCAAGGCCGTAAACAACGCAGGGGCAGAGGTCACAAAGGCCTTAAAGGGTGAGGAGCTTATCCTTAAAGCTAATGCGGCGCCGGAGGGCTACAGGTTTAAGAAATGGGAGATAAAGGGAGCTTCAAGCATAAGCGGTGATACTGCAAGCGCGGAGGCTGAGATAAAGATAACCGTAGGAACAAGGGATATAACAGCCGAGGTCATATATGAAACAGACAATTCAAAGGGCATAGAGATAATCTATGATGACGGCTATGAGGATTCGCTTATAGACCTTAAGGCCGGGGAGAAGCTTGCCCTCTACGCCAGTCTTTTACCCGAATCTTCCGTAAAGCAGGTAGCGCAGGTTAAATATCAGATCCTTAGCAAGTGTGATTTAACAAAGCTCAATTCGCCCCTTAAGGATGAGATAGATGACTATCCCGAGCTTAAGGCGCTTAACGGAAAGAAGCTTCCGGGGATAGTATCCCCAGGCAACGGTCTTTTAACCGCAAAGTGGGACAAGAATCTTACAAAAGCGAATAAGACTTCGGGGATGACGATCCTTCGGGTTACAATGAAGCTTGTAAAGGAAAAGGGAGAGAAGAAAGCGGTAGAATATGTAAGGGATTACCCGGTAAGGGTTTCGGCTACGGAGTATGAGAGTAAGACGCTTAAAAACCTTGCTTTGGATAAATCTTATTCTCTGTCTGCGAAATCATCCCTTACAACCCTTGATATGGGTATAACGGGTAAGGAAGCGGCGGAGATTACCGCAACTCTTTCCAAGGCTTCAAGGAAGGACGGGGTTAAGCTTCAGTTTACCTCAACGAATGAAAACATTCTTTCGATAGAGGAAGCCGAAGAGACGGCAGCCCCCGATGCAAATAAAAAAGCGTATGCAAAAGCGAAGCTTAAGGCAAAGGGAATAGGAACTGCCTATGTGGTAGTAAAGAGCATCGATAAGGAAAACGAAGCCCTGGTTAACCAGCGGATCATAAAGATTACGGTAAAATCCAGTAATCCTTCGATAGTCCTTAAAGGCGACAGCGCATCCCTGCTTCCGCTTGATGAAAACGGAAAGGTTAAGCTTGAGGCGGATAATTCCGTTACGATAAATATGAGTCAGGGATCTTATGACAGATTCTTTACGGAGCTTGATCCGGGGCAGAGTACGGATGCCACGAAGCTTAAATTCAGCGCATCCGGCGGAGTTACCGTAAAGAACGGCGTGGTATATGCAAATAAGGCCACGAAGGATGGAAAGCCGGCAAAGGTTATCATTAAATGCGCAAAGAGCAGACCGGTGACCATACTGATAAACGTTAAGTAATAGTGGTGACAGTGCCAGAATTGTTACCGCATACGAACCGGATACTATTACATTTAAGGAAGATTTGAAGACGAGGAGGTAAGGAACAATGACAAAGTGCTTTTGTTACAAAGTTAAATGAAACAATACGAGAGGAAACAAAGTGAAAGGTTATGTTGAGAAGAATCTGAGGAAAAATGAGACTGTGCAGGCAAAATGCCATGTGACGTGGACGGCTTTTGTACCGATCATCGTCAGGTCGTTACTTACGGGAGGAATCGGTTTTCTGGTTCTTTATGCTGCTTCGGAATTTGTCTTTGATTATCAGGAAAGTATGTATGATGGTAGCGGGCTTGATTATTTTGGCAGTGACGCATTTTATGATGTATCGACCTTTTTCTCGATTTTACTTATGATTCTGATCGTGGTGAGCATTCTTTATGCGCTTATTCCCATTATCAGGCTTGTATGTATAGAGCTTGTAGTAACGGATAAAAAGATCATAGGCAAGAACGGTGTGATCTACTCCAATGCAATGGATGTCTATCTTGAGAAGATCGATAATTTTGTCATTGACGAGACACTTATGGGAAGGATATTCCATTTTTCAACGATCACTATAGGTACAGCGTCAACTACAATGAAGTTTCCCTATATGCAGAATGCCGTAGAGTTCAAGAACAAAGTAATGGATTGCTATGATGCCAGAAAGACGGCTCTTATGAAAGAACAGGCGGATCTGATCAGCGCTGAAACGAAATAAATGTCTTATAAAATTGAGGAGGTCATTATGAAAAAGCTGTTATTTCGGGTTTGAAGAATTACCTGTGGAAAACATACATTCGACTCCTGATAAAAATGTTCATGAAAATGAGATGGGGAACTTCTTGATTTCTGCAAGTGATGTGGGTATTATAATGATTACAAAGGTGTGGACCGGCATTGGAGATATGCGGGTGCCACACCATTTTTTTGTCACGAAGACACCAATCAACACGCTTCTGACTCCCCGTCACCAATGCCCCGGCAACGTGGAGCTGTTTTGTCTTTATATGACTCAGGAAATATCAGTACCCATGCCATGAAGCGTCACACGGAAGGGCTCCACCAGCCCACCTGATCCAGTTTCGCGTCGTCAAGGATCATACCTGCTTCTTCTTGGTTTCGGCCTTTTCGACCTTCTCTTTCAGTTCTCCTGTCAGCTATATACTGAAACCTCCATAATTCATCTATGTCGTTTATCGCCATATGGTCGCAATGCGTAGCCTCCGGCGACATCATCCATTTCCTCATCCGTAAGCTCCATTCCGGTACCCTGTAATCATTGCATGCCTTTAGCCCTATAGCTTTTGCCAGATATGTTTTGCCGGCATCTGAAGCCCCGAGGATGGGGACGAAAAAGGTGCATTGATTACGGGTGCAGCATTGTTATGAATCGTCAGGTCAACAGGATAATAACCCCGCAGTCTTATGGCTGCGGGGTTATTTGTTTATAGCTAGAGACACATTCCAATATTTGTTTGTAAAGATACTTTAAGTGTTTTATAATCAGGGTAGATACAGCAGTTCGTTTATTCAAGGACAGGCTGTTCAATTTTATCTTTGGTAGGGAAGAGAAGCATCGTAAATGAGTCACCGGGGACA
>JAFPZU010000061.1 GCA_017417105.1 Lachnospiraceae bacterium
TCCGCACTGCAAGGCGTTTTTCCGATCGCGATGCGGTGGCATCGCAGAGGAAAAACAACGCAGCAGTCGGGAATACAGACGAGCGAAAATGTATAGCTAATTGGAAAATGATGCACTAGCACAGGCAATATATCTTTCCTGGTCAGAACACTTGAAAATCAACAGCCCTTGACACTGGCGATTATTTATTACACAATAGGACGTCACGTAAATCGTTTAAGATACAAAGGAATATATGATGATAGAGTCTTTGAAGCGGAACTGGAAGGGGATGGTGCTGATGCTTATCTCGGCACTGACGCTCTCCATCGGATCATTTTTATGGAAGCTGGCAGATTTCGGGGATATTGCCACGGCGGTGACATCCATTGAAGGAATCTGGGGCATTTTCCTTAAGATGCTACCCGGATTCATAGTCTACGTGATAGGCGCGGCAGTCATGACGATAGCTTTGGGCTATGGGGAGCTTTCGGTGCTCCAGCCGATGAACTGCATGAGCTACGTCTTTGCGCTGATCATTTCCTCGATCTTTCTCACAGAGCCCATAACGCCGCTTTCGATAGCCGGGATCTTTGTGATCATAGCAGGAGTCATCACCATAGGAGGTGCGGCGAAATGAGCTTGAGCCTTCTTCTGATGATAGCGGGGATCCTGCTTGTAGAGACGCTGGTGGCCTCTTTTGCAAGCTTCTTCCTGAAAAAATCCTCCGGCTCCGAGAATAAGATCGATATAATAAAATCGCCCTATTTCTACCTTGGCGGTGTACTCTATGTGATATCTTCATGCCTTAGCATAGTGCTTTTGCAGTTCCTGCCGTATGCGGTGGTCCTTCCTTTAGGCTCTGTGACCTATGTCTGGACGATGCTCATATCAAGGTGGCTCTTAAAGGAGAGGATCACGAAGAGAAAGCTCGCCGGAGTCGGGCTTATCATAGTCGGTGTAATACTTCTTGCCGCGGGACAGATCTGATAATCTTGGAAGTAAGAGAATTACCCGGAGAATTTACTGAAAGAATGAAACAGGATCTTGGGGATGAGGCAGACTCATTCCTCGGATCCTTTTTGCATGAAGCAAAACGAGGTATAAGGTTAAATCCCGAAAAATACACCGGCAGCGCAGATGCCATCCTGCCGGAGTCAGAGAGAGTTCCCTGGGAGAATAACGGCTATTATTATAAGGGAACCACGGAGTTTATGCCGGGAAGATCGCCGCTGCATCATGCCGGAGCTTATTATATCCAGGAGCCCTCTGCCATGGCGCCCGTAAACTTCCTTGATGTGCGACCGGGTATGTGCGTTTTGGATCTTTGCGCGGCTCCCGGGGGGAAGAGCACCCAGATAGCAGCGTTTCTTAAGAATAAAGGACTCCTTATCACAAATGAAATAGTTCCGGACAGGGCAAAGATACTTTCTCAGAACATAGAACGTCTTGGGATAAAAAACACTCTCGTGACATGCCATGATCCGGACTTTCTGTCTGACAGGTACCCTGCATCCTTCGACAGGATCCTGGTGGATGCTCCCTGCTCGGGAGAGGGGATGTTCAGGCGGGATCCGGTGGCAGTTAAAGAGTGGTCAGTGGAGAACGTAAAACGATGTGTCATAAGGCAGGAGGAGATCCTTAAGGCGGCGGCTGTCATGCTGAAGCCCGGCGGACGGCTCGTTTATTCCACTTGCACCTTTGGAAAAGAAGAAAATGAAGAACAGATAGCGAATTTCTTAAAGAGCCATGAGGATTTTCATCCTGTTGATATCAGGCCTTTTACCGGGATGAGAGAGGGAGGCATGAAGGGGACGCTTCGTATCTGGCCCCAGGATAACTGCGGAGAAGGGCATTTCATGGCGGTTCTTTTGAGAAACGGAGAGCTTAACGAAGCTTCATACGGCTATCGGGGAGTTACTGAACCCTGTATTTCTGGGAAATCCCTGCAGGGGATCACGGTATTCAGGGATTTTATCAGCGAAGTTATTAAAGACGGTGATATGAAGAGGCGGCTTTCGGATAATAAAAACCTCTTCGCGTCTGGAAAAAACCTGTGTCTTATACCGGAAGGCGGACTGCCGTCACTTTCACGTCTGAGGTATCTCAGAGCCGGGATCCAACTTGGAGAAATAAAAAAAGACAGGTTTATCCCGTCACATTCGCTGGCAATGGCGATTTCGCCGGGAGAGGTTTATATATGTCATGAGCTTGATCCGGGAGGGGATGAGGTCAAACAGTACCTTGCGGGAGAAAGCCTTGATATAAGCAATACGAGAGAATCGCATAGGAAGGGCTGGTGCCTTGTGTCGACGGGCGGCATTTCGCTCGGATGGGGCAAGATATCCGGCGGTATAATGAAAAATCACTATCCTAAAGGTTTAAGGAGCGGCAGATAAATAACTGCTCATCTGCTGCGTCACAAAGCTTCGGTGATGTAAGGAGCTTAAGAACATGAAAAAACTGACTGTTGGAATACTGGCCCACGTGGATGCGGGCAAAACCACATTGACTGAAAGTCTTCTTTTTGTTTCCGGAATGATAAGGAAGCAGGGGAGAGTTGATGAAGGCAGCGCCTTCCTTGATACGGAAGCGCTTGAAAAGAAAAGGGGCGTTACGATCCACTCAAAGCAGGCCATAATAGACCTTCCCGGGGGCTCTCCGCTGAATAAATGCGAAGAAGATGTCAGACTGACCCTTATAGATACACCGGGACATGCGGATTTTGCCGGAGAGGCAGAGCGGTCCCTCGGTATCCTTGATCTTGCAATCCTGCTTATCAGCGGGAAGGAAGCGGATTCGGACGAGTCGGAGCGGTTTATTCATCTGCTTAAAAGATACGGTATTCCCTATGTCATATTTGTTAATAAAATGGATCAGGAGACCCCGGGAAAAGATTTTATTATAAAGAGTCTTAAGAAACTGTACGGAGAGGGTGTATTCGGGTACAGACCGGAGGAAGAGGGAGATATTGAGGACATTGCCGCGCTTTCTGAAGAGACGATAGAGAGCTTTCTTGAAAATCAGACTCTTACGGATAAGGAGATCGCATCCCTTATTTATTCAAATGTTTATCATCCCGTTGTTTTCGGGGCGGCTTCAAAGAATGAAGGAACAGAAGCGCTTATTAACCTGATAACGGGATATCTGCCTGATATTACGTATCGTAGAAGCCTTTCCATGCGGATATTCAGGATAGTGCATGAGGACGGACACAAGCTCGCTTTTGCCAAGATAACCGGCGGTACAGTCGGTGTAAGGGAGATTATTCCCGATGAGAGGCTTGAAGGAGAGAAGATTACGCAGATAAAGCTTTACAGCGGCGCAGGATATGAGAGTATACCCCGGGCGGAAGAAGGGGATGTGGTGGCTCTTTTAGGCCTTGACAAGGCTTTTTCAGGCATGGGCATCGGGGAGGAGCAGGATGAGAGGGGCAGTATCAGCTGTCCGGTCTTAAGATATACGCTGATCCTTCCGGAAGATGTTCCGCTTATGACTTTTATGCCGCATCTTAACGAGCTTGCCATGGAGGATCCGCTGCTGGATCCGGTGCTTTCAAGGGATGGCGATACGGTAAGCATAGCGGTCATGGTAGAATTCCAGCTTGAGATACTTTCCCTTATGATAAAAGAGCGCTTCGGAGTAGAAGTAAGCTTTGATAAGGGAAGGATAATCTATAAA
>JAFPZU010000062.1 GCA_017417105.1 Lachnospiraceae bacterium
AAACGACAAAACTCTTTTCGTTTTGTCGTTTACTGCGCCGGATTTTGGCCGCTGAAAGCGGCATATTTCCTTGCAAAATCCGGGCGCATCCGCCGGAGGCTTTATAGTAAGCGAAATTATTTATTTCGCTTACTATAATATTCCTCGGCATCTATGCCTACACGCACATGATGCTTTGCTTTTTCATTTTGGTTAATTAACAAAGCGACCGTCTCAACATGGCTTGTCTGACAGAACTGGTCTATGGTTACGAAACGGGACAGGTGGTAGCCCGATGCGAGGAATACTTTGATATCACGCGCAAGGGTTGCGGGGTCACAGGAAATGTAGACTATACGGGAGGGAGAAGCTTTAACGATGGCATCAAGAGCTGGTCTTTCCATGCCGGCTCTGGGAGGGTCAAGGATCACTGCATCGGCTGAAATATCCCGGATCTTAGGGAGCAGCTCCTCCACAGCCGCTGCGATGAAGTCAACATTTGATATATTATTGATCCTGGCGTTATACTTTGCATCATCTATGGCTTCCGGTACTATATCTATGCCGCTGACCCAGGCTCCTGAAGCCTCCAGAGCTTTTGCCACAAAAAGAGATATCGTTCCGGTACCGCAGCATAGATCATACACTTTTTCATTTCCTGTAAGCTTTGCATACTCAATTGCCTTCTTATAAACTCTTTCCGCCTGAAGAGAATTGATCTGATAAAACGAGTGCGGGGATATTTTGAATTTAAGACCGTTCATTTGATCCATGATAAAGCCCGGACCATATATGATCTCTGTTTTTCTTCCCAGGATAACATTGGTTTTCTCGGGATTTTCGTTAAGTACGATGGTAGTAAGACCCGGAATCCCCACCAGGGCCTCACGCAGGGCCTCTTTCAGATCTTTTCCAAAATGTTTAAGACTCTTTATAACCGGCATGGCCATGATCTCACCGGTACCGAAAGCTTTTCTTATTACAAGATGCCTGATATTGCCGTTTCCGGATTTTTCATCATATGGCTTAAGCCTGTTTTCTTCACAGAACCCCAGAAAGGTTCTGAGGATCGATGAAAATTCAGAGGGGTTTAGCCAGCATTCTTTTGCTTCTATTATACTGTGGGTTCTTCCCGCGAAAAAGCCGGATACGATGCGCCCGTTCCTGTCGGTTCCTATAGGATATTGCGCCTTGTTTCTGTATCGCCAGGGGTTTTCCATTCCTACCGGTTCTTCCCTGGCAGTATCAAGGATCTTTGCAGGTATTCCGCCGATCCTCAGCAGACAGTTGTATACTTTGTCATCCTTGTAGGCAAGCTGTTTTTCATAGGCAAACTCCTGAAGAGTACATCCTCCGCAGGGTCTTGCCTTATCACATTTGGGGAGCACACGGTCAGGGGAATTCTTTTCAACGGAGATAAGCTTTCCGAAAGCCAGATCTTTTTTTACCTTGATTATCTTTATACTGACTACATCCCCCGGAAGGGTATCCTTGATAAAAACAGGATAACCGTCTATCTTTGCTATTCCGGAGCCATCAGAAGAAAGAGCTCCTATTTCGAGCTCTTTCAAAATGTCGTTTTTCCTGAAGTATCCGTTATCTCTTTCTGTCACGTGGTCTTATCTCCATCAGTTTCAGTCCATACGGAGGTCCGGCGTATGTTTCCCCCCAGGGGTCTTATCATGCCAAGCCACTTATCGGCTTCCTTTCCGTCGGTAGCCTCCTTGAAGGTTTCGAGCTTGGCGTCGGTATTATCAGCCATGTGTAAAGCCATTGCCTCTATGAGTTCCGGGGTTTTGGGAGATCCAAATTCAAGCTCTCCGTGATGCGCAAGGATACAGTGCTGCAGTTCTGACAGCAGCTTTGACGGAAAGTTCTCTATTTCCTTCGCATGTTCCGATATCATCTCGCAGCCCATATAGATATGTCCGAGAAGCTGTCCGTCATCTGTATAATCATTTTCGGGAAATCTGGAAAGCTCCCGGATCTTTCCTATATCATGAAGCAGCGCCGCCGATATCAGAAGATCATGATCCAGCACGGGATAAGCCTTTGTATAGAATTTACACAGTCTTGTAACAGCAAGAGTATGCTGCATCAGTCCGCCTACGAAGCCGTGATGCACGGTTTTTGCGGCAGAACACTTTCTGAAAGCTTCGATAAATGCCTCATCCTCCAGAAAGAAGCTCTTTAACAGGGAGTTCAGATAGGGATTCTTAACAGTCTCCGTAACATTTTTCAACTGTGTATACATTCCCTCGTTGTCGTAGGGTGACATCGGAAGGTACTCAGCCGGGTCATATTCCCCATCGTCCGCTTTACGAAGTCTTCGGATATTTACCTGGATTGCCCCGTTGAATACGGTCACGTCCCCGGATACGTAAATGTAGTCCAGTTCATCAAAATCGCCTATTCCGTCGGAATCCGGATCCCAAATTTTGGCATCGGCATTTGCCGTTTTGTCCATGAGCGTAAGGCTCATGTATTCCTTTCCGTTCTTGGTCGTAAGACGGGAAGCCTTCTTGCAGAGATATATCTCCGAAATCCGGTCTCCCTCTGTGAGTTCATTCAAATGTTTCATTTTTCAAATAGTCTCCTGTGTAACCTTAGGAGCAGTCACGGAATTAATTGCGCATATTGCGCAGGATTGCTCTTTGAGACCTCGGAGCAGGATGAGGGCGCATAGCGGGGCGCTAAACAGCCAGTGGCTGTTTGCTTAGCGCCGACCGAAGCGGAGCGTAGACATGTAACCGAATCCTGCTCCGAAGTATCGGAGAGCAAGACAAGCAAGATGTGCAAATTAATCCGTGACTGATCCTTATATCAGTTTGTCTCAAACTTGTATCCGATCCCCCAAACCGTGGCGATGCGCCAGGCATCATGATCGTTGATCTTTTCCCTGAGCCTCTTTATATGCACATCTACAGTTCTCGTATCACCAATGTATTCGTAACCCCATATATGATCCAAAAGCTGTTCTCTGGTAAACACCTGATTCGGTGATGATGCCAGAAAATAAAGAAGTTCCAGTTCTTTTGGCGGCATATCTATTGTCTGTCCGTTATAGAGAACAGAATAATTGGTAAGATTGATGGAAAGATCAGGATAATCCACCTTCTTGACGGCCGGCGCTTCCGGTTTCTCCGGGGCAGCAGGTCTGTATCTTCTGAGTACTGCCTTGACCCTTGCCACAAGTTCTTTTGAGTCAAAGGGCTTTTCCATATAATCATCCGCTCCGAGTTCAAGGCCTAATACCTTGTCAAAAACCTCCCCCTTTGCAGACAGCATAATAATGGGTGTCTGGCTTTTGGCACGTACTTCCCGACATACCTGATAGCCGTCTATTCCGGGGAGCATCAGATCGAGCAGGATAAGATCCGGCTCGAATCTGTCAAAGGCTTTCAGCGCTGCCTCACCATCATGTACTATCTGCGTATCGAAACACTCCTTCGTGAGATACAGAGATATGAGTTCGGCTATATTTTCATCATCATCCACTATGAGTATCTTTTGTTTTCCGGTCATGACATTCCGCTCCCTATCTTTCCTTAAGCCTTACGATCGTTACCCCGGCATCACCTTCCCCGTACTCTCCCGTACGGAACGACTCCACATATTTTGTGTTTTTAAGCTCCTTCTGAACGGCGCTTCTAAGCTTTCCGGTTCCCTTTCCATGAACGATCCGAACCTCCAGGAGATGGGACATATATGCATCATCGAGATAGTCCGTAAGCTTTGCAAGTCCCTCATCAGCCGTGCATCCTATTATGTTTAATTCTGTCGATATCGTCTGTGCGTGTGACAGATGAGCCTGCCCCGTTACCCGCACTTCTTTTTTGTCTTTCTTATCCGAAGCCAGCGGAATAAGATCCTTAATATTTGTTTTGTAGTTGATTATACCACACTGCACATTCAGATTTCCCTTGTCGTCCGGCAGAGAGGTAACGGTTCCCTGAAATCCGGAGGAAACGATTTTAACGTTCATGCCCCTGATAATATCTTCAGGAACTATCCCGGCTTCTTTTTTTACTTCTTCCCTGCCGGTCAACTCATGCCGTTCCATGCCACGGCGGAGCATAGCCCTGTCGGCCTCCAGACGCTTGACTCCCTCGCGGTCCGTTACAGTGCCGTATTTATTGATATCCCGAAGTACCGCATCCGCCTGCAGCTTTGCATCAGACAGTATATCCGACGCCTCTTTTCTGGCTTTTTCTATTATCCGGTCATGTTCGCGGCTTAGCTTTTCTTTTGTCTTGTCAAGCTCGATACGAAGCCTGGAAGCTTCCGCACGTTCAAGATCTGCCTCCTCCTGAAGTTTCTCAAGCTCCTGTCTCGCATCATCCAGACGACCGACTACGTTATCAAATTCCCGGTCGGATTCATCCATACGTTTTTCCGCTTCCTCTATCACATATCCGGGAAGTCCCAGCTTCCGGGATATGGCAAAGGCATTGCTTCTGCCCGGTACGCCTATAAGGAGATGGTATGTGGGTGACAAGGTTTCCACGTCAAACTCACAGCTGGCATTCTCAATCCCCTGCGTATTTAAGGCATACATTTTAAGCTCCGAGTAGTGAGTTGTAGCCATAGCCCTTATTCCCCTTACATGCATAAAGTTCAGGATGGATATTGCAAGCGCTGCTCCCTCCTCGGGATCGGTACCGGCGCCCAGCTCATCAAAAAGGCAAAGAGAATTCTTATCACAGCGCTTTAGGATATCCACAATATTTGCCATATGTGCGGAAAAGGTGGAAAGCGACTGCTCTATACTCTGTTCGTCTCCGATGTCTGCGTAGATCTCTCCGAATAAACCCAGCTTTGAGCCCTCTGCGGCAGGTATGAAAAGACCTGACATTCCCATTAGCTCAAGGAGACCTGCTGTTTTAAGCGTGACGGTTTTACCCCCGGTGTTAGGACCCGTGATGATCAGCTGATCGAATGCCATTCCAAGATATACGCTTATAGGAACAACTTTTTTTTCGTCAATAAGAGGGTGTCTGGCATCCTTAAGATCAAAGGAAAGATCCTCTGCAAAGGAGGGTCTGAAAGCTTTCATATCAAGTGCCAGATGGGCACAGGCAAAAATATGATCAAGGCGGATCACGATATCCATGTCAGCAAGGATCTGTTCTGCATGCTCTCCTGTTTTAAGAGACAATCCGTGGAGGATTGCCTCGATCTCCTGCTTCTCAGCCAGCTGAAGTTCCCGTATATCATTGTTAAGTTTAACTGCTGCAGCAGGTTCTATGAAAAGGGTCGAGCCTGTTGATGAGGTGTCATGAACCATGCCCGGAACCTGATTTTTGTATTCGCTTCTTACCGGCAGAACAAATCTGCCACCCCTCTGGGTAACTACGGGCTCCATAAGATATGAAGAGTATGATCCCTGAACCATGCTTCCCAGTTCGGAACGTATTCTGTCCTGCGTTGACCGTATTTTTCTCCTGATACTCTTAAGTTCAGAGGATGCGTCATCGGCTATCTCATCTTCGGAGAGGATGCATCTTCTTATTTCTCCGGAAAGAGAAGAAAGAGGCGCCAGACAGTCAAAATCATCATACAGAGAATCAGGCGAATCCGCGAAGCGATCTCTCATTCCGTATTTTTTTATGGCATCCACTGCCTCAAGGGTGGTGGCAACATCCATAAGCTCAGCCGGAGTAAGAGTGATCTCCCGCTCGGTTGCGAGAATGGCGCTTCTGATATCCTTTATTCCGCCAAAGGAAACCGCTCCGTCCTTGAAGATCCGGTCAACGGCGTCGGCTACTGCCTGCAGACGTTTTTCTATTTCCGGCAGCGACCGGAAAGGCTGTGTTTCAAGACAGAGCCTTTTTGCTTCTTTTGACGCGGCGCGTTCCGCAAGCCTTTCCAGTATTTTGTTAAATTCTAGTTTTTCGATTACTCTTTTATTCATAGTATAGTATAATAGTATATCTTATTAGTTCGCTTAATAAAAGCGGAAAGGAAGCCTGGTGGCATCGGACTTTATTAAGGAAAAGATAAAAGAAAGACCCGTAGATAAGCGAAAGCTTGCAAAAAAGATCGGGATGACTGCATTGATAGCCGTTATTTTCGGAATAGTATCGGCAGTGACGTTCTCTTTTGTCTACGCCCGTATTCGTCCTGACACCTCAGAAACACTTAAAACAGTGGATCTTTCCGGCAGTGCCGGTAAGGATGAGGCGGGGCTTTCTTCAAATGAATCCATAGAAGCGGAAACCGTCTCCGAAAACAGTGTTTCTGATGACAGCAGCCCATCTTCCAATGCTGCATCCGCTTCAGATAACAGCACCGGCTCTGATTCAAGACCAACATCGACGATAATAAACAATATTACCAATAAGGTAGATATTTCTCCGGAGAGCTATGCAAAGCTTTACAGGGAACTGCACAATGTTGCAACGGAGGCCGGCAGGGCTCTTGTCACTGTGACGGCAACGACCACCGATACTGACTGGTTTGAGAATCCCTACGAGAACGGTAATTCCACGACAGGGCTTATAATAGCGGACAATGGCAGACAGCTTCTGATCCTGGCAGACAGCTCAGTCACCGAGGAAGCAGAGAAGATAAATGTACGGTTTGCGGATAATTCCACGGCAGAGGGACGCATACTGAACACGGACGACGACACCTCCCTGCAGATAATAGGCGTAGATCTGGCGGATCTTTCTGAGGAAACAAGAGCGGGGATATCCTACGCTTCTTTGGGCTCTTCGTCGTATGCTTCAACAGTGGGTATGCCCGTTATCGCGATAGGCGCCCCTATCGGCATAACAGGCTCCGAGGAATACGGTCTCATAACTTCGATGTCACAGGAAAAAGAACTCAGCGATTTCAATGTCCATCTGCTTACAACCGATATCTACGGGTCAGACAAATCCTCCGGCGTGATCGTGGATTACAGCGGACAGGTTATAGGCATAATAACCAACGCTTTCGGATCAGGCGCTTCGCAGAATATGATCACGACCTACTCAATATCCGATATAAAGGATACTATAGAAAATCTGGCCAACGGCAAGGAGAGGACCTATATGGGCATAATAGGGACGAGCGTAACCCAGGATGCCGTGGATTCCTATGGACTCCCCACCGGAGCCTATGTCTTAAATGTGGATCCTGATTCTCCTGCCATGGCAGCCGGTATCCAGAGCGGGGATGTTATTACACAGATCGGGACCGAACCGGTCAAAGATTATAAGGATTATACAACCATTCTTTCGCAGCTTTCACCGGGAGTAGAGACCGTTGTCACCGTGCAGCGTTTTTCAAGAGGTGATTATACGGAGCTCACATTTGAAGTAGGTCTTTCCAGGAAATGAAGCTTCACAGAACGCTCTATCCCAAACTGTTACTGGCCTATCTTTTGTTTTTTCTGCTCTCGTTCATTCTGATATCATCATTTAACAGCAGGATGATCCTGAATGACCTTACAAGAACCCGCGCCGAATCACTGTACAGGGAAAGCCGCCTTGTGGCTACAACTTACGGAAAAGAGATATATAACGGGGGTGCAGTGAGAGAGGATGCGCTTTTGCAGCTTGCCGCGATAGATACTTTTATCTCGGCAGAGATACGGGTTATCGACACGGGCGGAAGGCAGATACTGGACAGCAGATCCTCTGTAGAGACGGTGTTTTCTGATTTTGATCCTGCTGCAATAGGTTCTTACTATATGGTAGGAGATTTTTACGGCACCTACAGGGATGATTACCTGTCCGTATTCTATCCCATAACCGCCGGGTACAGGGTAAGAGGGTATGTGGTGATCCAGATGCCCATGTCGGATATCTATGCTTCCCGTGACAGACTGCTGAACATTTCCTATCTGACCATGCTTTTCATGTACCTGCTGTCCCTGCTGGTGCTGGTTGTATTTACGTTTGTGGTTTATATTCCCATACGCCGGATCACAACAGCGGCAGAAGAGTACGCAAGAGGCCACTATGAGTATGATCCTTCAGTCAGAGGAAGAGACGAGATAGGCTATCTGGCAGAAACCCTTTACTATATGGCTTCGGAGATAGGCAGGTCTGAAGATAATCAGAAAAAATTCATTGCAAATGTATCTCACGACTTCAGATCACCGCTGACTTCGATCAGAGGATACCTGACAGCCATGCTTGACGGGACTATACCGCCTGAACTTCATGAGAAGTATCTTAAGGTTGTTCTCAATGAAACGGATCGCCTGACCAAACTGACAAACGGTCTTTTAGAGCTGAATTCCCTGAACACAAGGGGGATAGTCCTCACTATTTCGGATTTTGACATAAACCAGGTGATACGGCAGATCTGCGAAACTTTTGATGTTCTGTGCCGGGAAAAAAAGATATCGATCGAACTTATTCTTACGGGGGAAAGTCTTTTTGTGTCCGGTGACATGGGAAAGATACAGCAGGTGGTCGCTAACCTTGTGGATAATGCAATCAAGTTTTCCCACAGTAATTCCATCATCAGGATAGAGACGACAGAAAAGAGCGATAAGGTCTTTGTATCAGTAAAAGACTCGGGTATAGGGATCCCGGATGATGCCCAGAAACTGGTGTTTGACCGGTTTTATAAAACAGATCTCTCCCGGGGCAAGGATAAAAAGGGAACCGGACTGGGTCTTGCCATAACAAAGGAGATCATTCAGGCACATAATCAGAATATCAATGTCATCTCCACGGAAGGAGTTGGCTCTGAATTCATATTCACACTTGCCAAGGCCAAAGAACAGGAAGAGGAATAAAGAGAAAAGGGAGATCCTCACGGATCTCCCTTCTGCCGGTGACCGGGGTCGAACCGGTACGGGTATTACTACCCACGGGATTTTAAGTCCCGGGCGTCTGCCAGTTCCGCCACACCGGCGCAACACATATAGTATCACGAAAACCGATATCGGGCAATAATCAGTTAAAATAGAGAAAGATAACGGAAGAATATCTCACAAACAGGCGATGGATAAGGCTGTTAAGAAAATGATCAAAGATCAGAAATAATCTTTGTTGTTTAAACCGCCAAAATGGCGGATTGAAAAGCATCAGTGGAAATGGTTCCTATGATGGCAATTCGGTTGCTCTGGCGAACAACAGTCGAGAGCGTTTGTTAGATGACGAAGAAATCTGTTCCGTGAGCCGGCTGCCCGTTGAACCGCTACGAACAATAACCTTTTAAGACTATGGCGCTGTACGCCGGAAGATCGATATGGAGTCTGCCGGCAACTACGTCTATTTCTGCAGGTTCTGTCGTATGTTCCACCTGATCCGTCTGGATAAGCCGTTTAACATAGCAGGTTCTGGGAAGACCGGTCTCCCATACGGATATGGCTTTTTCCATGGGATGGTCGTTATTATTAATGGCTATGATAGAAACAGCATTCAAAGTCACCCTGGCATAAGACAGATAGGCATAGTCGCTAACAAGCCGCATAACGGAACCGATGCGGAGCTCCTTATTTTCCCGGTGTATCCTTATAAGGGCTCTGTGAAGATCGATAAGCTCGGTGTCTTCATTTCCCCAGGGGAAGGTTCTTCGGTTATCCGGATCTGTGAAGCCCACCAGCCCCGCTTCATCTCCGTAATATATTGTAGGACAGCCGGGCCAGGTGAACTGCAGCAGGACGGCGGCTCTGAAAACTGCTTTGTTGATGTCTCTCGAAGCTGCTTCCCAGCCAAGGTTTGAAGCCCGGCCTGCTTTGTGATTGGTTCTTGTCAGGAACCTGCTGTGGTCGTGATTGGAAAGCTCATTCATGGCGACCGAGATCGAAGGCTCGGTATAGTTCATATAATTATGCGTCATGGCATTCCAGAAGGCATCCGTATTACCGAGCATATTCGGCCTGAAATCATCTGAATGCTTTTCTTCTCCGGTCAAAAACCAGGTTACGGGCTCCATGAAAGCGTCATAATTCATGACGGAGTCCCATTCGTTGCCCCCAAGCCATGAAGCAGGCTCGCCGTAGTGCTCTGCCAGGATTATCGCATCGGGGTTTGCCTGTTTAACGGCCTTTCTGAATTTTTGCCAGAATTCATGATTAAAGGCCTCCGAGTGCCCCAGATCCGCAGCGACATCAAGCCTCCAGCCGTCACAGTTATAAGGTGGGGATACCCATTTTGCGGCTATACGCAGAATATACTCCTGCAGCTGCTGTGAGTCCTCATAGTTTAGCTTCGGGAGAGTATCATGCCCCCACCAGCCGTCGTAGGTATGGTTATAGGGCCACTCTCCTTCGGAATTATTATGGAATTTAAAGAACGAGCGGTACGGGCTGTCTTTTGATACGTAAGCTCCCGCTTCATAGCCCTCCTGCCCTTCATATATTCTCTCTCGATCCAGCCACTTATTGAAAGAGCCGCAGTGATTGAAGACCCCGTCGATTATGACCCTGATTCCCATGGAATGACACTTTTGGACAAGCTCGGCAAAAAGCTGGTTTGAAGCTTCCAGATTTTCCCTGTTAGTGACCCGGTTGATATAACGGGAAGCTTTTTTATTATCCCCTTCTCCCTCCGGAAGGAGTTCTCCATGATCGGATACGATCTTCCCAATGTGGGGATCGATATAATCATAGTCCTGTATATCGTATCCGTGATTTGAGGGTGAAACAAACAGAGGGTTAAAGTAGATACAATCTATCCCGAGGCTCTTAAGATAAGGAAGCTTTTCCATAACCCCGGCAAGGTCTCCTCCGTAGAAATGCCTTACATCCATATCGTAAGGGAGTTCTTCCCAGGAGACAGCCTTCTGTGAATGATGCCCGATGTAGTTATATTCATGATCCAGGACATCATTTGTCGGGTCTCCGTTTCTGAACCGGTCGACATATATCTGATACATTACGCAGTTTTTAGCCCATTCAGGCTCTTTGAAGCCGGGGATCAGACAGAAATCATAGTAGTCATTCTCGTCTTTCACTACACCCCTTCTGTCAAAAAAGGTATTCTGTCTGCCGCATTCAACAAAGAAATGCCATCGCACGGGGGAATTGTCCAGCTCGATCTCGGTTTCATAGAAATCGAAAACCCCGACCGTTTTTACCTTATCCATCAGAAGCCGCTCTCCGCCCGTACACAGAAAAACGTGGCTTGCATTTTTTCTTCCGGTTCTGAACTTTATACGGACAATGGAATAAGGTTCCGGTTCCAGAGGAGATACATAATCCTCAGTAACATCCGAAAATAAAGCCTTTGTCTGCATGGAAGGCTTCATAGTAAGCATGTAGAGGCGTTTCATCTCCGTCTCGGAAAGCCCCGGGATCCAGTCATAGATCTGCAATGTTATTCCTCCTACCCATCACAGTAGTTTTACGTAGGTTGAGTCTCCGTCTTTTGTTACCTGAAGGCTGTCGAACTGTTTCAGGAATACCGACAGCTTGCCGGCTCCGTAGTTTCTGGTATCGAAGTCCGGGTAACGGCGGATCAGGGAATTTCCCAGAGTTCCGATATACATGCCGTTATCCTCGTCTCCGTTTGCTTCAATGATGGATATGATAGCCCCTTCTATGGTATCAAGGTCCGTTGAAGCCTCCGCTTCGGATTCATTGATATCCGGAGTATCGTCATCATAATCCTTTTTCTGTTTCTGCTTAGTCTGTGATTTCTTTTTCTGGGTCTTTTTGCTGCTCTGGGATTTGTTTGCTTCCTTATACAGCAGGTCGATTACCTTGAAATAGTCGCAGGCGTTCCTTAAAGCCACCGGAGTTTTTGATTCTCCCATGCCGACCACGACCTTACCCTCTTCCTTCAGGGTGGCAGCAAGCCTTGTAAAGTCCGAATCACTGGATACAAGGATAAAACCGTCTACGTTGCTCCGGTATAATATATTCATCGCGTCTATTATAAGCGCAGAGTCCGATGAATTCTTCCCGAACGTATTATTAAACTGCTGCATTGGGATTATTGAATAGTCAAGAAGTTTGCCTCTCCAGGTGCTGGAGCTTTGTCTTGTCCAGTCCCCATAGGCTCTTTTTATGGTGATGTTCCCGTAATTACTGGCCTCATTCATTATGAGTTCAATGTACTTGGGAGCTATATTTTCTATATCGATCAGGACTGCAAATCTCTTTTCATCCGCCATATACACCTCCGAGTGACCATATATGGTGTTGCCTTACAAAAACAACACGGTATACAGTTTACCATAAAAGTCGATTACTGCAAAACCGTTTAGTTAATCTGATAATTGTGGTATAATTTTAGATGCTGTGTGACAGAGAGATTATAATATGAAAGGAGAAGTATATTATGAAATGGGTATGTCAGGTATGTGGCCACGTACATGAAGGCGATAATCCTCCGGATGAGTGTCCGGTATGCCATGCTCCGGCGGCTAAATTTGCAAAGCAGGAGGGTGAGATGACATGGGCAGCAGAGCATGTGGTCGGCGTAGCAAAAGGAGTATCTGAGGATATCCTTGCAGACCTTCGGTCCAATTTTGAGGGCGAATGCTCTGAAGTAGGTATGTATCTTGCAATGAGCCGTCAGGCATTTCGTGAGGGCTATCCAGAGATTGGCGATTATTATCACAGGGCAGCGCTTGAGGAAGCAGAGCATGCTGCTAAATTTGCCGAGCTTTTAGGAGAAGTGCTTACGGATTCCACAAAGAAGAATCTTCAGATGAGAGTGGATGCCGAGAACGGCGCTACTGCCGGGAAGACGGATCTGGCAAAGCGCGCAAAAGCGCAGAATCTTGATGCCATCCATGATACTGTACATGAAATGGCCAGGGATGAGGCCAGGCATGGCAAGGCTTTCAAGGGACTTTTGGACAGATATTTCGGCTGAGCACCTGGATATTTACTGTAATAATGGAAGACAAAAGGGCGGGGCATATGGCCCCGTTCTTTCGTAAAATGGAAATGGCTGGAGTGTATACAATATGAAGATCTTATATATTGACTGCGGCATGGGGGCTGCAGGGGATATGATGACGGGCGCTCTTCTGGAGCTTTTGCCTGAGGAGGAGCAGGAGGACATGCTTGAAAAACTCCGTAACGCCGGGCTTTCCGGAGTTGATATAAGAAGAGAGAAAATGATCAAATGCGGGATCCTGGGGACTCACATCAAGGTAACAGTAAACGGTATCGGTGAAGAGCAGGAAGAGGAACTGCATCATCATGATCATGAGCACGACCACCATCATCACCATCAACACATGCACATGTCCGATATAAGACAGATCGTGGAGGGGCTTAACATATCGGATGAGATAAAAAAGGACGTCCTGACCGTTTATGGCATGATAGCAGAGGCAGAGAGTCATGTACACGGGGTGGAAACAGCGGAAGTTCATTTTCACGAGGTTGGCATGAAGGATGCGATAATGGATGTAATGGCAGCCTGTATGCTGATGAGGCATATATCCCCGGACAGGATAATGTCCTCTCCGGTTCATGTGGGAAGCGGTCAGGTGAAGTGCGCTCACGGCATTATGCCGGTTCCGGCTCCTGCGACAGCTTTTATTCTCAAGGAGATACCTGTGTACAGTGCCGGAATAGACGGGGAGCTGTGCACGCCTACCGGAGCGGCTCTTCTGAAATTCTTTGTACAGGAATACGCAGACATGCCTGCCATGACGACCCGGGGGATAGGATACGGCATGGGGAGCAGAGATTTTCCGAGAGCGAATTGTATGAGGGCTTTCCTGGGAGAGAGAGTTTTACAGTCTGCCGGGACAGACAGGGTCGTGGAGCTTTCCTGCAATATGGATGATATCACCGGGGAGGAGCTCGGATTTGCCATGGAGCGGCTTTATGAGCTGGGGGCAAAGGAAGTGTATACAATCCCGGTCGGAATGAAGAAATCCAGACCCGGGATCATGCTGAATGTGCTCTGCGAACAAAAAGACAGGGAGGATATTATACGGGCGATATTCCGGTATACCACAAGCATAGGAATAAGGGAGACCGAGCATAAAAGGTATGTTTTAAACCGTGAAGAACGGGTCATGGAAACAGATTATGGTAACATAAAATATAAGCACTCCGAGGGGTACGGTATGTTTAAAAATAAATACGAGTATGAGGATATCGCACGTATAGCAAGGGATAACGGGAGTGCCCTGAATGATTTAAAAATCCCCTCTTTACAAGACAGAGAATGAGTTGTAATATATACCTACATGTTGTGGTAGACAAGTTTGGACTTACTAAATGTGGCGGTTTTTCGCCTTTTTAAGACCATACGAGACCCGTATGGTCTTTAATTCGCACAAAGCGCGTCATAATATGTAAACCAGTCCTGTGACGCAGGGTCAGAAGGTGCTTTAGCACCTTGGGGATCCGGGATATAGGGATCGGGCTCGCCCGAAATCACTATATCCCGGATCCCCAAACGGCACGAAGTGCTTTTGACTTTGGCATCATGGGAACCACTCATGAGGGAGAGAAAAAGGAACAGCCTGTTCGACAAAATCGATAGGGGGAGTGGTAATGAATATTATCAAGAGAAACGGCAAAGAGGTAACCTACGACGCTGACAAGATCATAGGGGCAGTCAGAAAAGCCAACAATGAAGTCAGAGAGAAGGATCGCCTGCTGGAGTCTCAGATAACAGTCATTGAGGAGAAAGTCCGGCTTAAGCTTAAGGATCTGGATCATGAAGCCGGAGTGGAAGAGATCCAGGATTACGTGATAGAAGCAATACAGCAGGAGAGCGCCTTTAAGGTGGCCACTGTCTACACTATATACAGATACAGCCGTGAACTTGCCAGAAAGAGCAATACTACGGATGACAGAATCCTCACCCTTGTTGAATATGACAACGAGGAGGTTAAAGAGGAGAATTCAAACAAGAACCCGATGGTCGTTTCCGTGCAGAGGGATTACATGGCGGGAGAGGTCTCAAGAGACCTGACAAACCGCGTGCTTCTGCCCAAGGAAGTCGTGGAAGCGCACAGAGCGGGCATAATTCATTTCCATGACAGTGATTACTATGTACAGCATATGTACAACTGTTGTCTTGTCAATCTTGACGACATGCTTCAGAACGGCACCGTTATATCCGACACCATGATCGAAAAGCCCAAAAGCTTTTCAACTGCCTGTAATATAGCAACACAGTGCATAGCCCAGATCGCATCGTCACAGTACGGCGGACAGTCTATTACGCTGTCACATCTGGCGCCCTTTGTTGATGTGTCCAGGCAGAAATTCCGCAAGGAAGTCCGGGAGGAGATGCTGGAGAATGATATCCTTGTGGATGAAGAGCGGATCAATGCCATCGCTGAGAGGAGAACGCAGATAGAGATAAAGCATGGCGTACAGACCATGCAGTATCAGGTCACGACGCTTATGACCACAAACGGACAGGCTCCGTTCATAACCGTTTTCATGTGTCTCGACGAGGTTCCGGAAGGAAGACTTCGCGATGACCTTGCGATGGTGATAGAGGAAATGCTAAAGCAGCGCATAGAGGGAGTCAAGAACGAAAAGGGCGTATTCATAACCCCGGCTTTCCCCAAGCTTATATATGTGCTGGATGAAGATAATGTAAGAGAGGGAACGAAGTACTGGTATCTTACGAGGCTTGCGGCGGAATGCACTGCAAGGAGAATGGTTCCGGATTATATCTCCGCAAAGAAGATGCGGGAGTATAAGCAGGGCGATGTTTATCCCTGCATGGGATGCCGTTCTTTCCTGACGGTGGACAGATTCACTCCCGAGGGTGAAAAGCATAAATACTATGGAAGATTTAACCAGGGCGTGGTTACGATCAATCTGGTGGATGTTGCCTGTTCAAGCAACAGGGACATGGACAGATTCTGGCATCTGCTGGATGACAGGCTTGAGCTTTGCCACAGGGCATTAAGATGCAGACACGAAAGACTTTTGGGCACGACCTCCGATGTGGCGCCGATACTCTGGCAGCATGGGGCGATAGCAAGACTCCAAAAAGGAGAAAAGATAGACAAGCTGCTTTACAACGGATATTCCACTATATCCCTGGGTTATGCGGGGCTCTACGAGATGTGCAAATATATGACCGGTAAGAGTCATACGGATCAGGAGGCCAGACCTTTTGCGCTTGAAGTCATGAAAAGACTCAATGACAAGTGCGCAGAGTGGAAGGCAGCTGAAAATATCGATTATTCCGTATACGGGACTCCGCTGGAGAGTACGACGTATAAGTTCGCAAAATGCCTGCAGAAGAGGTTCGGTAAGATAAAGGATGTAACGGATCATAATTATATAACCAATTCATATCACGTGAACGTCCGCGAAAAGATAGATGCATTCAGGAAGCTCGCGTTTGAATCGGATTTCCAGGCTTTATCTCCCGGGGGAGCCATCTCCTATGTGGAGGTACCGAAAATGACCGATAATATAGATGCCGTGCTTTCTGTCATGCAGTTCATTTATGATCATATAATGTACGCAGAGCTGAACACCAAGAGTGACTACTGTCAGGTCTGCGGATATGACGGAGAGATACAGATAGTGACAGATCCTCACGGAAAGCTGGTCTGGAGGT
The DNA here is from genome assembly GCA_017417105.1 of Lachnospiraceae bacterium. Lineage (GTDB taxonomy): Bacteria > Bacillota > Clostridia > Lachnospirales > Lachnospiraceae > NK4A144. The sequence continues at coordinate 16,437 of JAFPZU010000062.1, forward strand.
GTCCTTCCTGCGGCAACGAAGATCAGAACCGCATGAATGTGGCGAGGAGAACCTGCGGATATATAGGAACTAACTTCTGGAATCAGGGGCGCACACAAGAGATACAGGAAAGGGTGCTGCATATGTCTACCGCTGTCCTGGAGGGAGGCGTAGCAGAGCAAAGACCCGTATGACAGGATATGCATGAATTTCGGACAGATTTTTGAATGTGATATAGCAAACGGGGAAGGCTGCAGGACTTCCCTTTTTGTTTCGGGATGCACACATCACTGCAGGGAATGCTTTAATCCGGAGACCTGGGATTTCGGTTTTGGACAGCCGTATACATCCAAAACAGAAGACTACATAGTAGAAAGCCTGAAACCCGTGTATATAAAGGGTCTTTCCATACTCGGAGGCGAGCCGATGGAGCCGGCAAACCAGAAAGAGGTCAGATCCCTCACTGAAAGGGTAAAGCGGGAAGTAGAGAACGCGGACATATGGATCTATTCGGGATACAGGATAGAAGAGCTTATGGATCCGGATAATAAAAGGTGTCATACGGAGGACACACTTACCATTCTGCAGAATACGGACGTTCTTGTGGATGGAGAGTTTCAGGCAGAAAAAAAGAATATCATGCTTAAATTCCGGGGATCATCAAACCAGCGTATAATAGACGTTCCCCCAACCCTGGAAAACTATCGGAACGGAATAAATACAGTAGTAATAAAAAAATTGTAATGTATAAATAACAGGAGGACGGTCATGAAAGTACTTGTAATCAACTGCGGTTCATCATCTCTGAAATACAGGCTGATAGAAACCGACACGAAAACAGTGATCTGCAAAGGTTTATGCGAACGCATAGGAATAGGGGGAGGTCATTTCAAATATGAGGTGGCAGGCTCTGACAAGGGAATGGACAAGAATGTTGAGTTCCCGGATCACAATACGGCAGTTGATACGTTGATAAAGGCACTTACCGATCCCGAGGTCGGAGTTGTTTCCGATGTATCGGAGATAGCTGCAGTGGGACACAGGATAGTGCACGGCGGCGACAGATTCACGGAAGCAACGCTTATCACTCCGGAAGTCATGAAGATCATCGAAGAGTGCAGTGATCTTGCTCCTTTGCATAATCCGGCCAATATTCAGGGAATCAAGTCCTGTCAGAAGGTGATGCCGGGTACTGCAATGGTAGGGGCTTTTGATACGGCTTTTCATCAGACGCTGCCGGAGGAAGCTTACCTCTACGGGATCCCCTACGAATATTACGAGAAATACGGAATAAGAAAATTCGGCTTCCACGGTATGAGCCATGAGTATGTGTCAAAGGAAACCGCTTCCCTCATGGGCAGGGATATAAAGGATACGAAGATCATAGTATGTCACCTTGGCAATGGAGCATCGATCACGGCAGTTAAGGGAGGAAAGTCCATTGATACCTCCATGGGATACACCCCGCTTGACGGTATCATCATGGGTACAAGGTGCGGATCTCTTGATCCCGAGATAGTACACGCCCTAGCGGAAAAAACAGGAAAAAGCCTGGAGGATGTGATGCATATCCTCAACTTTGAATCCGGGGTGTACGGACTTTCAGGATACATGTCATCGGACATGAGGGATATAAGAGATGCTTATGCAAAAGGAGATAAAGCGGCGATAAGAGCCTATGACACCTACATATATGTAATAGTGAAATATATAGGTTCCTACATAGCTGTTCTTGGAGGAGCAGATGCCATTACTTTCACTGCCGGCATAGGCGAGAACTCTTCATCTTTGAGGAGGCATGTCTGCGAACGTCTTGAAGGACTTGGGGTTCAGCTTGACGAAAAGGCAAACAGCGAAGGAAAGGGCGGTCGGATGATATCCACCGAGGCATCAAAGATAAAGGTATTCGCCATACCAACCGATGAAGAAATGTCAATAGCTCTGTCGACAGTAGAGGTGCTGTCGAACAGGGGATGATCATCCGTAAGGGACAGAGATCGTGTACAGCAAAAGAGCGCAGCTGACAAAATCGGATGTAGCGAAGATAGAGGCTGAAATAGAAGAAAGGAAACTGGTGCTTCGGCCGGAGCTTATAGCAAAGCTGCAGGAGGCCAGGGCACAGGGAGATCTTTCCGAAAACTTCGAATATTATGCTGCCAAGAAAGCAAAAAATCAGAACGAGAGCAGGATCGGCTACCTTGAAAGAATGCTGAAAACCGCCAGAGTGATATCGGATGCATCCAATGAGGACGAGGTAGGATTAAACAACACCGTAACCCTGTATTTCGAAGAAGATGATGAAGAGCAGGTGTTTAAGGTAGTGACCTCGATCAGGGGGAATTCCCTGAAAAACCTTATAAGCAATGAATCGCCGATCGGGAGAGCCATAATGGGAAAGAAGGTCGGAGACCGGGTGGAAGTTAAGGTCAGCAGCGATTATTCGTATCTTGTAGAGATCCGGAATATAGATAAGACTTCAACGGATGATGATGAGATAAGGAAATATTAGGAGCTGTCCTTAGATCATTGCCTCAAGGGAGCTCAATATACTGTCCTTCAAAAGGGAGTCCATCTTTTTTGCGGATTCCATAAGAAGCGGGATCTTTTCGGAATGGCCCTCTTCCTTATAAATGGAAGCCAGCATGAGATAGTTCCTTTTAGAATCAGTACCTATGGATACGCCGTATTCCAGAAGAGATTTGGCTTCGGTGATATGCTGGTGTTCCATATAATCGCCGGAGAGAGAGGCTATAGCCTGTACGAGTTTGGTATAATTGCTGTCGGCTGCGGAAAGGATATTTATATTCGGCGCTCCGTACTCCAGCTTGAGCTCGGTGTTCGTCATACCGGTAAGATTTAGGACCTGTTTGTGCTCCATGGATCTTATGATATCCTGAAGCTCGCGGATCTCTTCTCTGTCCGTGGGAACATCAAGGGGCAGGCTGCCTGCGGGCACCTTAATGTAAGGAAGATTCGAGATATCTTTCCTGGGAGTGAGGTTTGCCCGGCGTTCAAGCTCAAGAAATTCGGCATCGGGGTCGGTTTTTGGTTTTCGGTTTACAACCAACTTGAAAACGACACAAAAGACGATTATTATAGTGAGAACCGGAAAACGCATAGCGATCCTTTCTATACGAGGTAAATAATATATGTTTTTTCAAATGTTTCAGGGTAAGCAGAAAAAGAGGGCTGCCGGCATAATCATCATAGCAGTTGTTGCCGCAATGGTACTTGTACCGCTGATACTCAGCCTGCTGGGGTTTTAGTTTAGCTTATCCGGATAAGAGTATATTCCAGAAAGTATCAAACCGCAAGAAATAAAGGGGTTTATTGTAATGAAGAAAAAGCTGTTGGCTTTGATGATGACAGGACTTTTGGTGACGCTTAGTGCATCGCCTGTTTTTGGTATGTCGATCCTGGACTCCACGATACATGCCGGTGCCGGAGGGATACATGACGGCAGCGGTACCGGAGGAGCGGGAAGTAACGGTACGGATGCCGCACAGACGGAGACTTCAAATTCCGCCAGTGTAGGGTGCAGTGTGCCCGCCTCTTCGGTTGGGAACGGTTCGGGAAAGATAAATGAGGGAATCTACGCAGGAAAGACGGATCTTTCGGGACTTACTGAAACAGAGGCGATGACCGCTGTAAACAATAAGGTAACGGCGCTTGGAAATACAGAGCTGACGCTTAACTGCGTATCCGGAAACCAGGTGACGGTCAAGCTGTCCGACCTGGGACTTCATTGGGATAATACGGAGATAATAAGCGATGCCATATCCCTGGGTCAGAGTGGAAATGTAATAAAACGTTTCAAGGAGATGTCGGATCTTAAGAGAACCAATAAGGTATATCCCCTGGAACTTAAGATCGATGAGCAGAAAGCAAGAAACATAATTTCAGGCGAATGCGTAAAATACGATATAGAGGCTAAAGATGCCCTGATGTCCAGAAGCAACGGCAGCTTCAATATAACGCCGGGACAGGACGGACAGACTGTCAACGTAGAGAGCTCCGTGGAGAAGATCGCATCCTTTGTCTCCTCGGATTTTACGGGTGAGCCGGATACTATAGATCTTGTAGTGGATGTAGTAAAACCCAAGGGAGATACGGAAACCTTAAGCAGTCTGACGGATGTTCTGGGTCAGTTTACCACAAGGTTTTACAGCTCCGGAAAGGACAGGGTTACCAATGTGACCAACGGCTGCCGGCTCATAAACGGCACGCTTATGTATCCCGGTGATCAGATCTCGGTATCCCAGACAATAAGTCCGATGACGGAGGAAAACGGATATGCTCTTGCAGGAAGCTATCTGAACGGCAAGGTGGTGGAATCCTTCGGAGGGGGGATCTGCCAGGTTTCAACAACACTGTATCAGGCGGTTTTGAGGGCAGAGCTTCAGGTTGACGAAAGATATAATCATTCCATGGTCGTCAACTACGTGGATCACTCGATGGATGCCGCCATTGCAGAGGGAATAAAGGATTTCAAGTTCACGAACAATCTCGACAACCCGATATATATCGACGGATATACGACGCCGGATAAGACCATAACCTTTACGATCTACGGAATTGAGACAAGACCGTCCAACAGAACGCTTGAGTTTGAGAGCGTGGATCTTGAGGAGAAGGAGCCCGAGGGTGAAAGGATCGTTGCAGACAGCTCAATGGCAGCGGGTTCAACCAGAAAACAGTCCGCCCATGTAGGTTACAGATCCGAGCTTTACAAGATAGTCAAGGTAGATGGAGAGGAAAAGGAGCGGATAAAAGTGAACTCCAGTACTTATCAGGCAGTTCCGGCCATCCTTACCGTGGGAACCGCAACGTCCGATCCCAATGTTAAGGCTATCATCGAGTCGGCTATTGCTACTCAGGATATAGATTACTGTAAAGCAATAATCTCCGGTCAGGCTGCTCCCGTTACCACAACAGCTGAAACACAGGCGCTTCTGGCGCTTGCAGCTGCAGCGCAGTCCGGAGAGACGCAGCAGGCTGCTACGGAGGATCCGCCGGACTGACAGAATGAGAAAAAGGATCGAACCGGAGGACTTCAAAGGAGTATACGCAGACGAGGTAAAACCGGAGGATCTTCTGATCATCGGGGAAAAGCCGGAGACTGCAAAAGGTAAGATGAGTCTTGAAGCCGGGGTATATGATGCCTTATGGCAGATCTCTCTTGAATGCGGATTGGGTCTTGTCGTTGATATACGAAGGGTAAAGATACCACCGGAGGAGATGATAAGATGCGACAAGGAGGATATCAATCCTTATGAGATCCCCCGTGAGGGATACATATATATAGCGGAACCGAGATCCGAATATCACCTGAAGAAAGAGGTGAACGTGATCGGATATCTGACAGAGGAAAAGGTTTGCAGAATAATAAACCAGGACAGGGAAAGTTACCTGGGAAGCTGACAAAGGAGCCAGATACCGTTCGAGGCGTATTTTGCCGAGTTACGGGATCGGCATCCGACCTGCGTAAGCCAGGAATAAAACAGAGTAATATACAGAGGAGGGAGCTATGAATGAAAAAGATATAAAGGAAATGAGACTTAGCATCCTGAAAGCCATAGAACATGACGGAAGGGTAGACCTTAACGAGCTTGCCATACGTCTGGGCCTTGACGCGACTGACATAGCGAATGCAATGTCCGACATGGAGAAGGAGGGCATAATATGCGGCTATCAGACGCTCATAGACTGGGACAAGACGGATGACGAGAGAGTTACTGCCCTTATCGAGGTTCGTGTTACCCCGCAGAGGGGACAGGGCTTTGATTCCATAGCAGAGCGTATCTATAAGTATCCTGAAGTTGACAGCGTATATCTTATCTCAGGCGGCTTCGACCTTATGGTGATAATGGAAGGCAGATCCTTAAAGGAGGTTTCACAGTTTGTGACAAACAAACTTTCGGCACTTGAATCGGTGCTTTCCTGCGCCACCCACTTCATTATGAGAAAGTACAAGCTGAACGGCACTGTGCTTGCAAAAAAGCATGAAGATGAAAGGATGCTGGTGACACCATGAGGGATCCCATAGCAAAAAAAGTTGCCGGGATGAAATCCTCCGGTATCAGAAAATTCTTTGATATCGTGAGCGAGATGCCCGATGCGATATCACTGGGGGTCGGAGAACCCGACTTTGATACTCCCTGGCATGTAAGAGATGAGGGTATTTATTCCCTTGAGAGAGGACGTACATTTTATACCTCAAATTCGGGACTTATGGAGCTTCGTACGGAGATATGCAGATTCTTAAGAAGCCATTATGAGGTTTCCTATGATCCTGCTTCTGAGGTGCTTATTACGGTCGGAGGCTCTGAAGCCATAGACATAGGGTTAAGGGCAATGCTGGAGGAAGGGGAGGAGGTCATAATACCCGAACCTTCCTATGTTTCCTATCTTCCCTGCACCATAATGGCCGGAGGAGTACCGGTAGAATTAAGCCTTAAGGAGGAAAACGAATTCCGTCTGACTGCAGAGGAATTTCGTGAAGCAATAACTCCCAGGACAAAGATCCTGATCCTGCCGTTTCCCAACAATCCCACGGGTGCCATAATGGAGCGGAAGGATCTGGAGGGAATAGCGAAGCTTTGCATAGAACATGATATTTTTGTTCTTTCCGATGAGATCTATGCCGCGCTTACATATAAGAATGATCATGTATCCATAGCCTCTCTTCCCGGGATGAAAGAGAGAACCATACTGATAAACGGCTTCTCAAAGGCGTATGCCATGACGGGCTGGAGACTTGGATATGCCTGCGGACCAAAGAATATAGTGGAGCAGATGACAAAGATTCATCAGTACTGCATCATGTGTGCGCCGACCACCAGTCAGTATGCGGCGGTGGAGGCTCTGCGCCACGGTGACAGGGATGTTGATGAGATGAGGGAGGCGTACAACGAGCGCCGGAGATTCCTGCTTCATGAATTCAAGCGAATGGGACTGCAGTGCTTCGAGCCTTACGGAGCTTTCTATGTATTCCCTTCAATAAAGGAATTCGGGATGACCTCCGATGATTTCTGTACGAAGCTTTTGAAAGCGAAAAAGGTAGCCGTTGTTCCGGGTACGGCATTCGGCGAATGCGGTGAGGGGTTTGTCAGGATATCCTACGCTTACAGTATAGAAAATCTGAAGGAAGCCCTGGGAAGAATAGAAGAATTTATTACGGAGCTCAGAAACAAAAGATGATCGAGTATCACGCTGACGATTACGGAATATCTCTTGAGCAATGCGAAAGGATGCTGGACTGTCACAAAAACGGCAGGCTTAACGGCATAAGCATAATGCCCAACAGCGAAATACTGGAAGAGGCAATGGAGCTTATAAAACCCTACGAGGATAAGATCGCATACACTGTGCATCTGAATCTCAGGGACGGGAAGTCGAATGCGGCACCGGAAAAGATAAAACATCTGGTTAATTCCAAAGGGATATATGACATTTCTTTCGGGAAGCTGGTTTTGGCATCATATCTTCCGGGACTCAGGAAGGTGATAAGAAAAGAAGCGGCCATAGAGTACAAGGCACAGATAGACAGGCTGCTGCCTTATTTTAAGGATGGCCATATAAGACTTGACAGTCACGGACACTATCATATGGTGCCGGTTTTGTTTGATGCGATTGTGGATATAATAAAAGAGTATGGACTTGATGTGACCTTTATCCGGGTTCCCAGAGAAAATACGGGACTTTATTTAAGACATCGGAAGCAGATAAAGGATTTTAAGATAATAAATTTTGTAAAAGTTGCGATCCTTAATACCTTTGCCGGAAGGAACATGAGGAAATATCCCGAAATATTTACGAAGGCAAAACCTTATGATTTCATGGGCGTGATGCTTTCAGGCCATATGAGCTATGATAATGTAAGACCGGTCTATAAAGAAGCCATAAAGCTTTCAAAAAAAGCCGGAAGGGATCTGGAGATTCTGTTCCATCCCGGATCAGTCCATGAGAAGGATGCTTTGGATAAGCTGAACGATGAAGGCAGATGGTTTTTTGTGGATCCCTGGAGGGAAAAAGAAGCTGACGCGCTTAAAAGACTGCCGGTCGTTAATTGATATATGTCTGACAGAAAGCCAATAGATGAATTATATGAGAAGATAATAACGGGGCAGGCTGATGCTTCTTTCCTTATGAAGCAGGAGCTGCCCTTATTGCTTAAACTGTCCGGACGTGTCCGGAAAAAAAAGGACGCGGACAAAAAAGCAGATCTTAAGATAGCCATATTAGGTTCCTACAGCATTCAGCACTTTTCCATGATGCTTGAAATGTTTCTTCTCGGTATGGGGATATCAGCAAACATATATGAGGGCGAATTTAACGGTATCCGGATGGATGTGCTTAACGAGGATTCCGAATTCTACAGATTCGGACCGGATCTTACACTGCTGCTCATGGATCACCGGGACATCCGCCATCTGCCGGATCCTCTTCAGGAGGAGCGCGAGACAGAGTCCATGCTTCAGGAGACAATGACGGTATTCACCGGATTATGGGAGAAGATAAAAGAGAATCTTCCGGCCTGTCAGATATTCCAGACAAATCTTGTGATCCCGTCGGAGCAGCCCCTGGGAAACCTTGAGGCGGGGGCAGGCTACAGTCATTCGGAATTTTTCAGGAGAATAAACCACGAACTTACAATAAACCATCCGGACGGGGTGTGCATAGTGGATATGGAAGCTGATGCGGCCTATATAGGCAAGCGCATCTGGTTTGACCATGCCTCCTATTTTATGAATAAGGCCGGATTTTCGGCAGATGCCCTGCCTCAGGTGTGCGCGGATTTTGCAAGGCTCATAGGGGCGGCAAGAGGAAAAGTATTTAAGTGCCTCGTGCTGGATCTTGACAACACCCTTTGGGACGGCGTTGTCGGAGATGACGGAGCGGAGGGAATAAACCTTGATCCGCATGATGCCGTTGGGGAAGCATACAGATATTTCCAGAATTACCTTAAAGAGCTTAAGAAACGGGGAGTTATACTTGCTGTCTGCAGTAAGAATGACGAAGACATCGCAAGGGAGCCTTTTGAAAAAAATCAGGATATGATCCTTAAGCTTTCAGATATTTCCTGTTTTGTGGCAAACTGGGATGATAAGGCGCAGAATATTAAACGCATAGCCTCCAAGCTCAATATCGGAACGGATTCCATGGTCTTTGTCGACGACAATCCCGCAGAAAGAGAAATAGTAAGGCGGTATCTGCCTGAAGTACTTGTCGTTGATATGCCTGATGATCCATCCTATTATGCAAGAGCGGTGGATGAAACCGGGGCGTTTTCCTGGCTTCAGATCACTAAAGAGGATCTTGAAAGAACGGGAACGTATGCAGCCAATGCCCAAAGAGACGAGCTTAAAGAGAGCTTTGTAGATTATGATGAGTATCTGAAGGCTCTTGATATGAGGGCATCCGTCGGAGAGCCGGATAAAGCGCAGATAAAAAGATTCTCCCAGCTTATCAATAAATCAAACCAGTTCAACTTAAGAACCATAAGATATACGGAGGAGGAGATCCTGTGCATGAAGGAAGATCCTGGCATCAAACTGATCTATGTGGATCTTAAAGACAGGTTTTCCGAATATGGGATAATATCCTGTATTATTCTGAAAAAGACGGGGAATGAATGCTTTATAGATACCTGGCTTATGAGCTGCCGTGTGCTGAAAAGGGGAGTGGAGCTTCTGGCTTTTGATGCGGTGCATAAGGCAGCTGTTTCCTGGGGGTGCGATAGAATACGCGGGGAGTACATCCCAACTAAAAAGAATAAGATGGTTGAAAAATTCTATCCTGAGCTGGGTTTTATTCCCTGTGAGGATGGAACTTATGAACTGTATACAAAAGCGTATAATAAAGGCACTTTCTTTATTGCTTCGAATGATCTATGAGGATACCTGCAAACTTAAATTCCATCCTGTGGAAAACGCTGGCGCTGTTTTGCTTACTGGCGGCAGTTGTTTTTGGATACAGATTTGTAAGTCATGACAGAGTTTACTTTTTTGATCTTTCCTATATGGAGCATAATCCGGATTCTTTAGTTGTAAACTGTTTCAATCTGAGACGCGGGAGTTTTGATCTTAAAATCGATTATGAAACCGGAAGAGCTGCCACCGCTTTTGTTCAGGCGGATAATGATAAATCTTTTGATGTTCCCTTGGATCCGGAAACGAATTCCGTGACCGTTCCCTTCTCGCTTGCACATCCTACTGACCGATTCAAGATATCCGTACCCTTGGAAGATGGAGAGGAAATACGGATCGATTCGATAAGTCTTGCTACCGGGAGACTGCCGATATACACGGACAGCCTGCTGTACTGTCTGTTATTCCTTGCTGCAGGGGCAGGAATAGTACTGCTTTATAAAAAGGCTGATGGTACCGCGATGCTTCTTCTGCTTTTTATCATCGCCGTAAATATCCCCTATTATCAGCGGGGATTGGGACTGACAGCCGATATCAGAGCGCACATGCAGAGAATAGAAGGGATCATGAGGGGACTGCTTGACCACCAGTATCCTGTCATCATAGCGCCTAACTTTATGAATGAGTTCGGAGAGCTGTCATTTCTGTATCCTGACGTTTTTCTGTATCCTTTCGGAATTCTGCGCATCGCTTCAGTTTCCATGCTGACGGCATACAGGCTTTGCATGATCTGTGTGAACGCTGCCACTGTCATCATTGCCTGGCTGTCTTTCAGCCTGATAAGCAAAGACCGCGTAAAGGTTCTTACTGCAACCTTCATCATTACATTTGAACCATACAGACTGTACAATATGCTGGCAAGAGGAAGCGGGGCGGGAAATGCGATAGCCTCTGTTTTTCTGCCGCTCGTTGTTGCAGGGATATATCTTGTTCTAAAAGGGGACAGACGGTGGTGGATCCTGTCTGTTGGCATTACCGGAGTTATCTGGTCCCATGTGATGACGCTTGTTATACTGGCAGGAAGCCTTCTGATCCTGGGGCTTATGTTCGCCCCGGAGCTTGTGAAAGAAAAAAAGATCCTGTTTCTTGTCAAGGCTGCAGGACTGACCCTTATCATGAGCGGAGGGTTTCTGACGATCTTTCTTAAGTGCTATTTCACTGACTGGGATCCTGCAGCGCTTGAATGGTCAGTCTTTACCGACAGCGGATTTGGCATACCCGATGTCTTTACCAATCCCTGGAGTCTTTTCCAAATAGCAGGATTTATTATCTGCGTATATCTGCTGCTTACCGCAAAAAAAAGAAAAACTGCGGAATACGGGCTTGCGGCGGCGATGACCGTGACGGGTTTTCTCCTTTATATCACAACCCTTACGGTTTTCCCGTGGAAGATCCTTAATGAACGATTTTATTATCTGGACAGATATACGAAAATGCTTCAGGTTCCTCAAAGAGTGTATGCTATATCCTCTGTATTTTTCATATTCGGCATTTTTTTGCTTTATGAAGGCGGCGGACCGTCCGAAAATCAGTCTTCACGTTCCCGTTTTGCGCGTGAACGCATAATGGTCATCCTGTTAGCCGGAGTCATTGCCTTCGGTACGTTTCAGGCATTTTCTGATTATTATTCCACTGATATCCTCATGCCGGATGAGGTATATGGAGACCACAATTCCCTGGCAATAAAGGATTATATCCCTTCCGGAGCGAATGAAGATACCTGGCGCAACGATGCAGGGTATGTGTCGGATGAGGATGCGGTGGATTCCATTTTGTATAATAAGAACGGCACGCATATAGATTATACTTATGTGGCGCATAAAGAGGGTACGTATGCCAATATGCCGCTTCTCTACTATGAGTGGTATCGGGCAAAGGATGAGAACGGAAAGCCTTTAGAGGTTGTAAAATCCGAAGACGGAAGAGTTGTGGTTTATCTGAACGGTGACGGAGAGCAGCACGAGGCGCACATATATTTTGATATGGGGCGTATCTTCAGTATCCTTTACATTGGTTCGCTTATATTTACCGCAGTCTTTATTGTCGCGGCATTGAGACGATCGGCCTGGAGAGTGGATGAATAAACTGCAGAAAGTCATAACAGCCATACTGGTACTTGCATTTCTTGCCGTTCCGGTCTTTTTTTATTATGAAAAGGAGGAGCAGGGGGCAGGGCCTCTTGACGGGATCACTTTTTACCATGGGGATGCGAGGGGTATAAGGCTTTGCCCTGCTCCGGTGGAGGGAGTGTACAATCTTTTTGTTCCGGGCTGCGCTGCGGAAGACTTAAGGATCAGCTGTCCCGCAACGGTTAAGATCGTAGTCGATGAGGGGACGGTTCTTAAAAATGGCGATGAGATCACGAGGTATGTAAAAAATGTATCTGAGGACGGCGTAAAATACATATCCGCAAGGGTTATCTCACTCGGGGGCAGGGTGGAGTTTAACGGTTATATTAATTTCTTTTTTGCCGGGGAGCTCCCCACGGTTCATATTACGGTTCCGGAAGCAGACATCATAAGGATCAACAACGAAAATCCCGAGGAGAATTTTGAAAAATTCCACACGGCAGGGATCATGAGAGTTGTGGATGAAACGGGCAGACTGGATGCCGAATCCGACGTGGATATGTCAAGACGCGGCAACACATCTTTTCTTCATATGAATGTAAAGCCTTATAATCTGAACCTCAGCCGCCCGGAATCGTTACTTGGAATGAAGACTGGGCGCAAGTACGCTCTGAAAGCAAATTCCTATGATATGAACCATGTGCTTAGAAATGAGGCGGCGTTTGACCTCGCAAGAAAAACGGGAATGCCCGTCACCTGTGATTCAAGGTTTGCGGATCTTTATATAAACGGGATATATAACGGGGTATATATGCTGACAAACCGTATAAAGGGGGATGAGCTTATAGGTCTTGAACCGGGCGGATATCTTCTTGAACTGGACTTCAGATATCTCACGGAAAAATATCATTTTGAAAGCCATGATCAGGGGATAGTGGTTCATTATCCCGAAGCGCCCTCGGATGAACAGATGGCGTACATTAAAGAGAGGTATGAGAAGGCATATGATGCCATAGCAAAGAATGAGGGGTATGAAAAATACATAGATGTGGATTCATTTTTGAAGATGTACCTTATTCAGGAGTTTTTCTGTAATGTGGATGTGGATTATGCCAGTTTTTACTTTTATCTGGGGAATGACGGGCTTTTTCACGCAGGACCGCTGTGGGATTTTGACCTTGCCTGCGGGATCATGCAGACCCTGCCTTTCCATGAGGAGCTGGCGGGAAGATCTTATATAATACCGGATAACGGAGGCGTCTTTCTGGATATATTAAGAGAATCACCTGAGTTTGAGCAGCGGATCAGGGAATACTACCTGAATGAGTTTTCACCTCTCGTAGAAGAATATATAAAGGGTATGCTGATTGAAAAGGGAGACAGGGCGGAGCTCTCCCTTGTGATGGCGGATGTAAAAGAGCCTTTTCACTTTAAGGGACTGCACAGCCTGGACAGTGCCGTGGGGCTTGCCGAGTGGATGAGTGAGAGGAACGATCTCCTGAAACGGTTTTATTCCGTGGAGGAAGGATATGTCAGTGTGGTGTTTCATTTTGCGTGGGGAACCGTCAGGACGCTTGCATATGCCGGGAAGCCTCTTGGATACCTGCCTGACAGCGATCATCCCGGAAACGAAGAGGATTTCTGGGGGGAGATCGCGGGATTTGTAACACAAGACGGTACGCCAGTGGAGGAGAGTTTTGCTCCGTCTGAAGACATCGACCTTTACGCGGTATACGTGGAGGAAGCCCATGCCTGGGAAGAGGGATATGAGTTACCCTAAATATATTTGTTCGTTTTATGGAGCGCATGCTATAATATTCACTTGTAAATAAGAAGGAGCCAATAAGTTATGAAGACTTTGACCAATACGGAATTATCATATTTTTGCGGACAGATGTCGCTCATCTTAAGAGCCGGTATCTCATCTATCGAGGGGCTCTATATGATGCAGGATGACAGTGAGGCTTCCGAAGAGGAGAAGAAGCTTTATACCGAGATAAAAAAGCATCTGGATGATGGTGGGTATCTGTACGAAGCGCTTGAAAAGACAGGCGTGTTCCCGGCATATATGGTAAAGATGACCCGCATAGGCGAGGAAACCGGAACCCTTGACAATGTAATGGATGCCCTTCGCAGGCACTATAACAGAGAGGAAGAGATAAGACTTTCCATAAGACAGGCGGTGACTTATCCCGTTGTAATGGCGGGGATGATCCTGGTTGTCATTCTTGTGCTTCTTCTGGAGGTGATGCCTGTGTTCCGCCAGGTGTTCCGTCAGCTTGGATCCGAGATGACCGGATTTGCCGGGTTTCTGTTTAATATGGGAGATGCCATAAGGAGTTATTCCATCGTATTTGTTGTACTGTTGGCTGTTCTCCTTGTCTTTGTGATAGTCTGCACCAGAACGGAGGGGGGACGTAAGGTGGGTCTTACGATTCTTTCAAAGTTTAAGTTTTTCAGACGTCTTCGCAGCGATATATCCACAAGCAGATTTGCTGACGGGCTTGCGCTGGCGTTAAGATCAGGGTTTTCACCTGATTTTGGTATAGACATGGTAGCGGAGATAATTGAAGATAGACCGTTTACCGAGAAGATCGAGGACTGTAAAAAGAAGCTTATCGACGGAGCGCCCTTTGATGAAGCGCTGAAACAGTCGGGGATACTCTCCGGAGTTAATGCGAGGATGATGACCATAGGCCACAGGACAGGATCTTCCGATGTAGTAATGGAACAGATATCCGATCTCAGTCAGAAAAGGATTGACACCAGCATAAGCAATGCTCTCGGAACGATCGAGCCTGTCCTCATCGTAGTGCTGTCGCTGGTGATAGGCGCAATACTTATGTCGGTTATGTTCCCGCTGCTGGGGATAGTTTCCTCCATGTGATATGAGAAGAAGAGATGACGGATCTTTAAGGACGATACTTACGCTCGCAGGCTTTGCGTTTGTACTCTGTGTCTTTCTTTTTGCCGTGAACAACGCGTCGAAAGGGAATACAGACAGACAACAGGAGAGCCTTGAAAAAGCGATCCAGCGGGATATTACATATTGTTATGCGACAACAGGCAGGTATCCCAAGACTCTTGATTACATTGAGAGAGTGTACGGCCTTACATACGATGAGGAGCTTTTTACCATTGAATACGAAGTACAGGGCAGCAAGATACCGCCAAATGTGACTGTTGAGAGGATCCAGGGAAAATAATGCGTAGGAAAAACAGGATAGTCGATATGTTTCCCATACTGCTTTTCCTGATCTTTACCCTGTCAGCGCTGGGTATAGTCACCCTTTCCGTGCAGATTTATAAGAATATCGTGGAGAGGGCAGAGGGAAGGTTTGATACCGGAACGGCTGCAGCCTACCTTTCGGAGAAATTCAGAAATCATGATGCAGACGGAAATATCGTGATATCGGATTTTCAGGGAAACGATGCAGTCATGATAGAAGAAAGTGTCAAGGAAGTGCCCTATGTCACATATATTTATGTATACGACGGGTATCTGAGAGAGCTTTATACCGAGAAAGCAAGGCTTTCGGGCTGCAGCGCAGCGGACGGGAGCAGTATACTTCCCATGGGATCTATGGAGATACAGAAGGTTTCCGACAGACTGATAAGATTAAGATTCAAGGATACAGCCGGCAAAGACGAGGAGACATTTCTTTCCATTAAGAGCAGAACGGTTTCCGGAGGTGAGGTTCAATGAAAGAAAGGAGCCGTCTTTCCGCAGGAAATATGCTGCTTTTGGAGCTGTTATTCGCTATTATCTTTTTCAGCCTTACACTTTCCGTGACGCTTTCCGTATTCGGACAGGCGTACTCTGTTTCAAGACAGGCAGAGGGAAGAGAACTGGCTGTTGCCGAGGCAAATGATATCGCCGAAATAATACGGTCTGTCAGGAAAACAGATGAAATAGACGGTCTTCTTGCTCTTAAAGGCGTGACAAAGGAATCTGACGGGAAATATGTAATGACCTATGGAGACGGGGATTACAGGATGACTATAGATACTTCTCTGACGGGCAGACTCTACCTGGCGGAAATAGCCTGCTATTCTGAAACCGGGGCATCCGGTGCGGAGCCGGTCTATGAGCTTACGGTTGAACATGCCGTAAAAACGGGGAATTAATTATGGGAGATAATACACCCAGGACAATAGGACTTCCGATGCTCATCGTGGTGTTTGTCAGTATATGCCTTTATTCCTTCAGTGGGATAGCATATTCTACGGCAAAGAATGCCCTTAAACAGAGCGATGGCATCGTAGAACGGGCGCATAATTATCATGGAGCCTGCAATGAGGCCGAAAGGGCGCTTGCGGCTCTGGAAAGTGTTCCGACGGAAGAAACAACACTTTCATTTCCTTTTGGTACTGCAATGGAGGAGCTTCAGGTCACCATAGTACCGAATGAAAACGGTGATGATTATGAGATCAAGAGTTGGGTGGTTTCCGATACGGCCAGCTGGGAAGCACCGACTGACGGTAACAGCACATCGGGACCACAGGGGCCTCAGGGACCGGAGGGGCCACAGGGGCCGGAATAACAGGATTGGGAGGATGAAATGGTAGAGGAGATCTTAAGACAGGCGGTCGAGCAAAACGTATCCGATATCTTTATCGTAGCGGGGCGTCCGGTCTCATTTTATAAGAACGGTGTAATAACCAAAGAAGGGTATATCAAGCTTTCTCCTGATGAAGCGGAACAGAATGTCAGAGAGATCTATGAGCTTGCACACAGAGATATATCAAGGCTGACCGACGGAGGAGATGATGACTTTTCTCTTTCCGTACCCGGGCTGTCCCGTTTCAGGGTCAGCGGTTACAAGCAGAGAGGCACGATATCCGCGGTACTAAGGGTTATATCCTTTGAACTTCCTGATCCGAAGGAGTTCAGTATACCTTCCAATATAGTGAAGCTTGGGGAACAGCCGAATGGTATGGTTCTTGTGACGGGACCTGCAGGATCGGGAAAATCTTCCACGCTTGCCTGTATGATCGATCATATTAACAAGACAAGAGAAGCTCATGTTATAACATTGGAGGATCCTATAGAGTATCTCCACAGGCATGAGCAGAGCATAGTCAGTCAGAGGGAGATAAGCGTTGATACGGACAGCTATGTAACGGGACTTAGGGCGGCTCTTAGACAGTGCCCTCATGTCATTCTCCTCGGAGAGATGCGTGACTTCGAAACTATCTCTGTTGCAATGACGGCAGCAGAGACCGGTCACCTGCTGCTTTCGACACTGCATACCATGGGGGCGTCAAACACCATTAACCGTATAATAGACGTTTTCCCTGCAAATCAGCAGCGTCAGATTACGGTGCAGCTTTCCTCGGTTCTTCACGCAGTAATATCACAGCAGTTACTTCCCACTGTAAAGGGAGGCGTAGTTCCGGCTTTTGAGATAATGACCATGACGCCGGCCATAAGAAACATGATCCGGGACGGTAAAGTTCACCAGATAGACGGTATCATCTACTCCAGTCCCGACGAGAGTATGGTCTCCATGGATGAGAGTATAGTGGCGCTGCTTGAAAAGGGAATAATATCCGAGGAAACGGCGCATAGATACGCCGTTCACCCGGAACGTCTGAGAACCCATTAAAATTCTGAAAAAACTTCTTGACTTCGGATAAACGGGATGTTATTATATCGTTTGCGCTCGCAAAAAGCGCAATATGCTTGAAGTGCGCTGTATCGTAGAGAAGAGCGCTGCAAAAAGCAGTAAGGCACCTTGAAAACTGAACAGCAATGCAGCTTTGAAGAAAACCAAAACCAATTCAAAGAATCAAGCGAACAGAAACAACAGTAACGGAGCGAAGCAAAAGAGCGAAGCCAAGTTCAACTGATGGTTCGAAAC
>JAFPZU010000063.1 GCA_017417105.1 Lachnospiraceae bacterium
AACCCTTTTCGGCAGATCTTGAATATCAGGCGCATGAGGCAGGTCTGGGTATAAGATTTGACTTTGCCAAAATCCATAATCTACTTAACAACGAACCTGACAGCCGAATAAAAAGAATTGCAGAATACTCTATTTCAAAATATAAGAATATACCGGAGTTACATGCCATTTTGACCCAATAACCTACTATCACCAAGTGTTCCCAAAACGTCTGGGTCTTGAAATGCAGACATAATTCTTTCCTTTATCGATAAAGCTGCCCAGGGTTTTAAGCATCATCGTCTTGTCTGCATAGATATCTGCGGCTAATGTCCTTCTGAAGTTTTCATTTCCCGGATTCAGATATATTCCCATGATCTCCACCCCGCTCTTTAGCCGATAATCCCAAAGATCTGTAGCGAATTGTCTAAATATTTCTGCTACAGCTCCTTAACATTCCCATGATAGCATAAAAGCGGTGGTCTGTTAAACCACCGCCTTTTTCAGCATTACGGATTATAGCGTATAGTATACAGCCGCTCCTAAGGATTTATTCCTTCGGCTGCTCACATAAGCTTCTTAAACATCTCCCTGAACTGTGCAAGGTCTGCAGGTCTCGGATTTCCGGGTGCGCAGGCATCTGCTGCAGCTGACTCACAAAGGAAATCTAGATCCTCTTCCTTAAGCTTCTCAAGCTTTGTGGGTATACCGACGTCTACGGAAAGCTGGCGTACCGCGTCTATAGCCGCCTTCCTGTATGCCGCCTGATCCATTCCGGTGGTATCAATATCAAATGCCTCGGCGATAGCCTTATATTTCTCTCCGGTTGCCTCTGCGTTGAACTCCATGACTATGGGAAGCATCATTGCGCAGGCAACGCCGTGGGGAGTATCATATACAGCCCCGAGAGTATGTGCCATGGAATGAGCAATTCCAAGACCGACATTTGAGTAAGCCATGGCCGTCACATACTGCGCAAGAGCCATGCCTTCGCGTCCGTCAGGATCATTGTCAACAGCCTTGCGGAGATTAGCCGCTATAAGCTTTATTGCCTCAAGGTTCAGACAGTCGGAAAGCTCCCAGGCAGCAGCCGTGGTATAGCCTTCGATCGCATGGGTCAGGGCGTCCATACCGGTGGATGCGGTAAGCCCCTTGGGCATTGAAGCCATCATGTCGGGATCAACGACTGCAACATCGGGAATGTCGTTAGGATCCACGCAGACGAATTTACGCTTCTTTTCCACATCGGTGATAACGTAGTTGATCGTGGATTCAGCTCCCGTTCCTCCGGTTGTAGGCACAGCTATGGTAAACACTGTTCTGTTCTTCGTGGGAGCAACACCCTCAAGTGAACGTACATCGGCATATTCCGGATTATTTACGATGATACCAATGCCTTTACCGGTATCCATGGAGGATCCGCCTCCGATCGTTATCATGAAATCGGCTCCGGAAGCCTTGTATGCCTCCACTCCGTTCTTAACATTCTCTATAGTAGGATTCGGCTTGATATCGGAATAAAGCTCAAAATCAATTCCGTTTTCCTTAAGAAGATCCGTTACCTTTGCAGTAACGCCAAACTTTACAAGATCCGGATCCGAAGCAACAAAAGCCTTCTTAAGACCCTTTCCCTTGACGATCCCGGGGATCTCATTAATAGCCCCATGTCCGTGATAAGAAATGCCGTTTAAGACAAATCGGTTAACACCCATTACACTACCTCCTTTTAGAAAGAAAACTATGGCACCCCGTGCCGGTTACAGATTTTATTATACGGAATGGTTCCTCACGGGTCAAAGGAAATTAACAGATTATCTGTACGTAAGTTCTTCAGGTTTTATATGGGGGTTCCGGTACCTTGCAGCGCTTTTTTCATCCCTGTGGTGTATGGCATTTAGCGGACAGTTTTGCAGGCAGGCGCCGCAGCTTACACAGTTACTGTTAAAATGAGGTTTTCCCTCTGTAAGCTCAATATTTTTCATGGGACAGACCCTGGTGCAGAACCCGCAGCCCGTACAGGAAGCGCTTACAGTCAGCTTTTCGGTGATGCCTGCCCCTGTCGAAAACTCATAGTTTTTCATGAGAAATGTACAGTCCCACTCTATTGTATTATAATAATCAGATAGTTGATCTCGATTTTTTCATATACAATTATCATCGCATGAAAGGATTTTATATGGATAATGACATGAAAAATATAGATTCTCTGACTGATGCGGCTGCCGCGGACCGCGTGATGGCGGATGACGGCGCTCCCAAACCGGAAAACGCGGTTCCGGTAAAGGGATATCTTAACGAAGATTTCAGGATGTTTCATAATACCGATACACTGGGAACAGATGTCGGGGTTCACTTCCATACTTTCTATAAAGTCACCTTCGTAAAATACGGAAAAGGCAGTTATATGATAGACGGCAGACTCTACGATATAGAACCCTGCGATATTATCCTTGTCGGCATGAACGTGCCCCATCAGCCCTCTTTTGAAGCCGGTGAGCTCTATGACCGCTATACCCTTTATATCTCTGAGGGACTTCTGGAACGTTTTGATATGCAGGGCTTCCATATCTGCGATCTATTTTCATCGGAAAGGGGCAATGTAATAAGACCGGAAGGCAAGGATACGGAGCATTTCGTAAATATGATGGACCGGATAGAAAAGGAAACCCGCTCCTCCTCCTACGCCTCAAGCCTTGCCGCAAGGATAGGGGTTATCGCATTCCTGATAGAGGCCGGAAGATGCAGGGAGGACTCCTCTTTAACCGTGCCGCTTCATCTGCCTGAAGATGATAAGATGCTTAACATCCTGCGATACCTGAACGATAATCTCGGAAACGACATTTCTACCGGGAATATAGCCGATCATTTTTCCTTAGGATCCGAAGAACTAAAACAGTCCTTCAAGGATGCCTTTGGCTGTCCCCTGCAGGATTATATAACAAACCGGAGACTCACCCGGGCAAAGGAAATGATCCTTAAGGGAACAGGCCCCGCGGAAGCCTGCTACGCCTGCGGCTACAAAAGCTATCAGGATTTTGCAAACGAATACAGGAATAAATACGGAGTGCCACCCAAAAAAGCAACGGACGAAACCCCGGCAAACGGTCCCCTGTCGGATTTCCTTCCCGAGTAGGCTTCCTCGCTAAGATTTCAAAACAGAATCAACCCCCTGCATCAGAATGATGTCCGGTACGTGACCCAAATCCATGTCGATTTCACACGCAAAGTGGGGGTGTGCAGATTGGGCAAATTAGTTTTCGGACAGTCTGCCGGGGGCTTTATATACATGACCATTTTTTTCGCTCAGTTCTCTGCGGCCGCCGTTATTATCCAGGGTGCCGGCTGATTCTCAAAGAGATTTCTTGAAGTAAGCCTCGATACGGCTATCTGTATGATGTTTATGTCATTAAGGCCGTAGCGTATCAGTATGTCCCTCATCGAAGCCGCCATTTTGAAATCAAGGGTATATATCACAAACTCCATCTTCGGATTTCTCTCCGTAAGATACTGGAGCTCCTGCTCAAGGCTTGCGGATGCTACAAGCATTGTCACATCAGGAACGGGCAGCTGATCCATGGTGTCATGGCTCACGTGATCCACTATCACAACGTTCTGAAGTCCGAACCGGTTTAAGTTCTCCTCCATGGTCTCCCTGTCACTTTCCTTGTACTCCACCGCTATGACTGTACCTTCACCGCACATCATGGCAGCTTCCACCGCGATGGATTCCCCGGAGATAACGCACAGATTCTTGCCCTCTGAAACCTGCATCTTTGACAGCAGCACGGACCGTATTTCGGATCCCACATACTTAACGGAGCCCGTGGCAAATTTTTTATTATCCATACCGAATTTTACGGTGCTTCTTGCATTTGGATTAAGGACTATCATGCCTGCGGACGCGTTTATTCCCCGGTCTATCATTTCCAGGACCTTGTTTCTCTTTATCTCGCCCTGAGGCTCGGAGCCTTCGTTATATATGACCTCGCACTCCCCGAGTCCCACATCCCACATTTTGTAAAAGATATCCTTATGTCCTGCTTCCGTAAACACCAGTACGCAGCGGTGCGCCTCGACCGTGGGTATGAGGTTCTTATTCTTTCTCGTGATATCGAGTATCTTTACATGCTCAAGATCTATATCCGTATTGTCGGAAAAATACTTAAGCCATGAGAGTATATGTGAATTAGTGAAAATACCGCCTTCCATTTCCTTCTCCTTTCATTTATAAAATCACGTCCCCGGCAGACCCTCCGAAACGCTTTGGCCAAGATGTACGTCACCGGTTTGCGGGGGAACCAACCGGCTCCCGGCTGCATGACCGGGATACACGTCGATTTTCGATTTCACCCGCAAAGCGGGACGTGCTGAATGGGTAACAGCCTGTCGCTGTCAGCTGCATCTTGAAAGAAGCTCTTCCCACTTTCTGTCGACGTATTCCTGCGCTGCTTCTATTGTCCACTCATTACCGCTCTTAAAGCAATGGGCAAATCTTGACTGTCTGCGCATGAATTCCTCCACCGGCAGCTTCTTTTTGGGCTCATAGGTAAGCCTGTACTCACCGTCTACTACTTCGTAGAGAGGCCATATGCAGGTTTCAACCGCTGCCTTGCAGATATCGATGAGGTCTTCCGCAGGATAACCCCAGCCTCTGGGACAGGGAGTCAGCACGTTCACAAAGGTCGGTCCCTTGGTATATATCGCCCTATGCGCCTTTTCATGAAAATCCTTCATGGTTCCAAAGAGTGTGGTCTGGGCAACATAGGGGCTTCCATGGGCAACCACGATCTGTGTCAGATCCTTCTGCACCTGCTTTTTTCCGACCGATTCCGCCCCGGAAGGAGTCGTGGTCGCCGAAGCGAAACGTGGGGTTGCGGAGGATCTCTGGGTGCCGGTATTCATATAGGCATTATTATCATAGCAGAAATAAGTGAAGTCATGCCCTCTTTCAAGCGCCCCCGAAAGTGACTGGAACCCGATATCGTAGGTTCCGCCGTCTCCTCCTATGGCAAGGATCTTGAATTTTGTGTCAGGATCTATCCTGCCCCTTCTTTTCATGACTCTTGCTGCCGCCTCAACTCCCGAAGCCGTAGCGGACGCATTTTCAAAGGCCGTGTGTATGTAGGAATCCTCCCAGGCCGTATACGGATACTGGAAAGACGAAACCTCCAGACAGCCTGTGGCATTGCAGATGACCGCCTTGTCCTTTGTATCCACTGCCCTCATCATGGCCCTGCATACGACTCCTGCGCCACATCCTGCGCACAGTCTGTGCCCTGCATGGAACCTCTCGGGCTTATTCATTTCTTCTTTTAAGTTATACGCCATCTGACCTTACCCCCATATGAGAATACACAGGCCCTGTCTCGCCCGTATCCGCTATCTTCATAAGCCTTTCGTAAACATCAAGGGCATGCTTTACGGTAAAATCCCTGCCCCCGAGACCATAGACTATGTCTATGAGTTTCGGCTTTTTATCAAGGTTTATCAAAGCTCCCGCAGTTTCTGAAAAGACCGGCCCGCCGCAGCCGGAAAAACCTTCACTCTTATCTAAAACGGCGACGGCAAGACAGTTCTTCAAGGCCTCTTTAAGCTCCTCCCCGGGGAAGGGGCGGAAAACTCTCAGCTTAATAAGCCCTGCTTTTATTCCGTCCTTCCTTAGAGAATCAACAGCCGCCTTTGCCGTGCCGGCGCTGGATCCCATAAGCACCGTCGCGTACTCTGCATCTTCCATCCTGTATGCTTCAAAGAGCCCGTATCTTCTCCCGAAGGTCTTTTCAAAATCCTCCGCCACCTCAAGTATAACCTGCTTCGCGGCCTTCATGGCTTCCGCCTGGGCTACCCTTGCCTCCATGTAGTATGAGGATATCCCGTAGGGTCCCACCGCCAGCGGATGCTTTTTCTTTAAGAGATAGCTTTCCGGACGGTACTGTCCCACAAATCTCTTCACCGCTTCGTCATCTTCTATCTCTATGTTTTCTATCGCATGGGAGGTAATAAAACCGTCCTCGCAGACCATAAGCGGAAGTCTGACCGAAGGATGTTCCGCTATCCTGTGAGCGCAGAGGTAGTTGTCATAGACCTCCTGATTATTCTCGCCGTAAAGCTGTATGAAACCGGAGTCCCTCTCCGCCATGGAATCAGAGTAGTCATGGTTTATATTGATGGGACCCGTAAGCGCGCGGCACGCCACTGCCAGAACCACCGGCAGTCTTGAGGAAGCCGCGACATACAGCATTTCATTCATGAAAGAAAGCCCTGCCGATGAAGTAGCGGTGATCGCCCTGCAGCCTGCAGCCTCTGCGCCAAGGCAGGCTGAAAGTGAGGAATGTTCGCTCTCCACGCAGATAAACTCCGTGTCCACTTTTCCGTCTGCTACATACTGGGCAAAATACTGTGGTATTTCGGTAGAGGGCGTAATTGGAAACATCGCAAAAACATCCGGGTCTATCTGCCGCATCGCAGTCGCGATGGCTTCATTTCCCGATAATCGTTCTCTGGTACTCATGCTTTATCCTTTCGTTTGGGGATCCTTAGTTTCGTCCGTCATTTCTATCGCATCAAAAGGGCAGGCCTTAAGGCAGATCCCGCAGCCCTTGCAGTGATCATAATCAAACTCTCCTCTTCTTCCGTCCTCTACAGGAATTGAAGAATCAGGACAGAACGGTGCGCAGAGAAGACACTGCTTGCATTTCTCTTTTATCCACTTCGGAGTTCTTACCCTCCATTCGCCGGTCTTTGTAAGACGGCTGGTTCCAGGCTCATATATCTCACAGCCGGGTGTCAGATTCTGCCAGGTGGTTTTTTCATTTATCTGTTCCGCACTTATCATATTTTTCCTTTATCCTTTGATCCTGTCCATGGCAAGTCTCAGGCATTTCAGATTGCCCTCCACTACCTGGGGTTTCCTTGCGAATTTATGTTTTAAGGATTCCTCCATGTTGCTTATGAACTGCTCCTTATCTACTACGCCGCTTACCGCTACTACCGCCGCCAGCATGGGAGTGTTTGGAAAATACGCCCCAAGGCACTCGGTAGAGATCGCTCTTGCATCTACAGTGCATACCCTGCCCTCGTATCCGTTAAGCATATCCTTAAGCTCTTCGGGCTCTAAGGAAGAGTTTATTATGACAGCCCCATCTTTTTTCAACCCTGATGTAACATCCACGCTTTTTAGCAGGGTCTCATCAACCACTGCCACGTAGTCCGGTTCATATATATTGGAGTGTACGCTGCAGCGCTCATCGGATATCCGGTTGTAAGCAGTTATAGGCGCCCCTGACCTTTCCGGTCCGTATTCCGGAAAGGACTGTACATAC
>JAFPZU010000064.1 GCA_017417105.1 Lachnospiraceae bacterium
AGGAAATATGCCGCTTTCAGCGGCCAAAATCCGACGCGGTAAACGACAAAACGAAAAGAGTTTTGCCGTTTACTATAACAGATCCTTAGTCCGCGGAAAACATAGAATAAAAAAGGAGAAAAACAATGAGTAACGCTAATGAGATCAAGTGCAACAACGGAACCTTCGTCGGCAAGGAGACAGACGAACTGATCATCTGGAAGGGCATCCCCTATGCAACCCAGCCGGTGGGGAAACTTCGTTGGCAGAAGGCGCTTCCTGCCGCAGACGATGACGGCGTGTACGATGCGACAAAGCCCGGTCATGTTCCCATTGGACCCGTGAACGACACGATGGGAACGGCGGAGTTCGGCGAGGACTGCCTTGTGCTTAATGTATACTGCAATACCGGCTGCACTGACAGCAAAAAGCCGGTTATGGTGTGGATTCACGGCGGCGGATTCTGCGCCGAATCCCAGGCATCCCCCCTTTACGACCTTACGAATATCTCTAAACAGTACCCCGACATTTTATTCGTGTCCATTGACTACAGGCTCGGATTTATGGGATTTATGAACTTCGAGCGGGTTCCCGGCGGAGAGAACTTCAAGGAGGCAGGCAACCTTGGCCTGCTCGATCAGCTTGAGGCCTTAAGGTGGATACAGAAAAACATCGCCGCATTCGGCGGCGATCCGGATAATGTGACGATCTTCGGCGAGTCAGCAGGCTCTGCAAGCGTTACGTTCCTCCCGCTCATCGACGGAAGCGAGGGACTCTTCAAAAAAATCATCGCTCAGAGCGCAAACATCGCCTACTGCGACACGATGGAGCATGGTATACATGTCACACAGAACTTCCTGTCCGCAACGGGCTGTCAGACCATGGACGAGCTGATGGCACTCACCACCGAGCAGCTGATAGAGGCGTATGCGAAAGGATCCGCCATCGACAAGAACTGCCTTCTGGGAACTGCCAATTTCCCGCTTCTCGACGGTGTCACGCTGCCGGAGGATCGGGCGGATATGTACGGTATGTGGGGAGATGAGAAGAGGTCAAAGTACGATTTAATGATTGGGTCTACCCATGACGAGATCAGGTACTTCGTTCCGATGGAGGGCGGTGAAGAAGGCTTCCTGGATACGCTGAGGTGGATCGCAAAGAGGGATCGCGCGCTGCTTAACGATCAGGAGAAGACTATGTATGACGATTTCATGGCGACGCTTGAGGGCGAAAGCGAGGGGAAGAAGCTTGAGCAATACTGCAACGACATCAACTTCCGCGCAGGCAACACCAATATGGCCATCAGGCACTCTGCAGCCGGCGGTAACACCTACATGTACTTTGTTAATAAGCCGGTGGCAACTCCCGAGCTTGGCGCAATACATGCGTGTGAGATTCCGTACCTGTTTGATACACCCTCAGAAGATCCGATGGGAAGCGGAGAGATCATTTCGACCGAAGACTGCGAGTTCCGTCATGTCTCAAAGGAGATGTGGACCAACTTTGCCAGGACAGGCAACCCCTCCACCGACAAATACGAGTGGAAGAAGTTTTCGGGAGAAGATCGCCAGACGATGGTCTTTGACGATACCATCGGCATGCAGAAGGATATATTCGGAAAGCGTGAAGATCTTATGATGTCCTGGGCGGAGCGCCTTGGGAACGGATCGTCCAAGAGAGTCTGCTAAGTCGAATAAGGGCATTGCTCAGCGCACCGGCTGTGCGCTGAATTGTAACGAATAAAGTGACAGGGGTGACAGGAAGATCGTACCCCCTGTCACAAACTATATAAGGGAGGGGAAACTATAACCGGAAATTATAACGGAAAACTATAAGTTGCATGACTATTTTCGGCAAAAACGACAATTGGTTGTTGTTTTTGCCGATTATTGTTATATAATTGTTTATTCGAGAGAATAACAGGATCCAATGAATGACAATGATGTTAAAAATATAACCGCAAGGCTTGCGGGAGTGGGAGTTTTGGGCAATGTGCTCCTTGCGGTGTTTAAATTTGTTGCAGGGATCTGGGGGCATTCGGCTGCCATGCTGTCCGACAGTATACATACCCTCTCTGATGTGATCGCAACACTTGTTGCTTTCATCGGGGTGTCCTTATCAAAAAAGGAGGCCGACAGGGAACACCCCTACGGTCATGACAGAATGGAATGCGTTGCATCCATAATCCTTTCCACTACTCTTTTCATAACAGGAGCCGGGATCGGCTGGAACTGTATAAGAGGGATCGCGGACAGTAATTACAGGTCGTCTGAGGCGCCGGGAATACTCCCCGTTATCGCTGCCATAGTTTCCATACTTGTAAAAGAAGCCATGTTCTGGTACACGATGTACCATGCAAAAAGACTTAAGTCGGGAGCGTTCAAGGCGGATGCCTGGCATCACAGATCCGATGCGCTTTCTTCCATCGGTGCTTTAATAGGTATAGTCGGTGCGAGATGCGGCTATCCGGTACTTGATCCTGTGGCAGGTCTTGTTATCAGCATAATGATCCTCTTTGTCGCGGCAGGCATTTTCAAGGATGCGGTGGAAAAGCTTCTTGATACATCCTGTGACGCAGCCTTTGAAGACAGCATCAGAAGGTATATCGTAGTCTTTGCAAGAACGGAACGGCAGGAGATCGGCCTTGATCTTCTTCGAAGCAGGAAGTTCGGGGAAAAGATCTACCTGGAGCTTGAGATAAGCCTGGATGGCAGCATGCCGTTAAGTGAGGCCCACGGCTTCGCTGAAAGACTGCATAATCTGATAGAAAGCGCATTTCCGGATGTCAAGCATGTTATGATACATGTTAACCCCGCTGATCCGGGCTCGCACAGAAATATACTTGTGAAAGCAGGAGATGAAAGCAATGATAAACGCGTTGAAGGAAAAGATCAGTGAATATTTCGTGGGGAAGGAAGAGGTTGTTACAAACCTTCTGATATGTCTGCTGTCCGGCGGGCATGTGCTTCTTGAGGATGTTCCCGGAGTAGGAAAGACAACACTGGCGCGTACCCTGGCAGGAGCCATGAGCTGCGATTTCGGAAGGATACAGTTTACCCCTGATACCCTTCCGGGGGATGTGACCGGAACTTCTGTTTATAACATGAAGACGGGTGAATTTTCCTACAAAGAAGGAGCCATTATGCATCAGGTGATCCTTGCGGATGAGATAAACCGCACTTCACCTAAGACTCAGGCAAGCCTTCTTGAAGCGATGGCTGAGAGACAGGTTACCGTTGACGGCAAAACTTATCCGCTTCCTGCTCCATTCATAGTGATAGCTACGCAGAATCCCGTGGAATTTCTTGGAACCTATCCGCTTCCCGAAGCCCAGATGGACCGTTTCATGATGAAGCTTTCCATAGGCTATCCTGACGATGCGGAGGAGATAAGGCTTGCAAAGAATTTCCTTTCCGGAAAGACCGTAGAGAAGGCAACTCCCGTGTGTACCGCTGAGGATATTCTGAGAATGAGATCCGAGGTGGAAAAGGTTCATTTAAGTGACGGGGTAACGGCATATGCGAGGGAGATCATAAGCATAACAAGGGAGGATGATAACTTTGTTCTGGGAGCGAGTCCAAGAGCTATGCTGGCTCTTATCAGGGCTTCTCAGGCGAAGGCTTATATTACCGGGAGAGATTTTGTGAAGCCCGATGATGTCAAAGCCGTAACGGTTAATGTCCTGCATCACAGATTAAGTCTTACGTCAGAAGCTAAAATGCGTAAGGAGAATGTGGACAGACTCCTGACGGGACTTGTATTAAAGGCGAAGATCCCCATGGAATGATACCTGGGGCATTTACGGGAAAGCCGGCATTATGAAAAGGAACCGAATCATCCTTATGATCCTCTGGCTGCTGTCTCTTGCAGGGATAAGTTTTTTTGCAGGTCCTGTAAGCTACGGATTCTTTTTTCTTTTCACCGCGATTCCTGCAGTATCCGTTATATATGTATTATACGTTTATTTCTTCTACCGTATCTATCAGGAGCTTGAGGGGAAAAGCCCTGTAGCCGGACAGTCAGTTCCCTTCTATTTCACTCTTATGAACGAATTTCCTCTTGGATTTACAAGCATCCGGACCTCCTTTTTTTCAAGCTTCTCGACTATCAGCGGATTGGAGGGAGATCCAGAATATGAGCTTCTGGGGAGAAGCGGAATAAAAAAACGGACAGAGCTCATATGCCGCTACAGGGGCGAGTATGAGGTGGGAATAAAGACCGTTGAGATACAGGATCCTTTCCGGCTTATAAGGTTTATAAGCCATAACCGGGAGACTTTGCGGGTAACCGTCAGACCGCGTCTTATCGATCTTACAGGATGGGACAGGACGGAAGAGCTACAGACCATGTCAAAGGACAGTCTCACTGATCCGGGGGAGCCGGACGTGATCGTAAGAAAATACGTTCCGGGGGATGATATAAGGCAGATCAACTGGAAAGCAAGCGCCAGGAGCGGAGAGCTCCTTGTAAGGAAGCTTACGGGAGAAGAGCGGGAAGGCATCAGCGTTATAATGGGTACGGAACGTTTAAGCGATGACCCTTTCATTTATCTTCCCGTTGAGAATAAAATGCTGGAGCTTACGCTTGCCTTAAGCCTTTATTATATTAAAAAGAATATTCCCGCAAGGATCCTGTGGACGGCGTCAGGGCTATGCGATAAAAGGGTTTCATCCCTTGCGGGGTTCGATGAGTTTTACGAGGAGCTGTCGTCAGCAGAATTTAAGAGCGACAGCAGGGAAGAGCTTCTTCTTACGGAGGCGGCAAAAACCCCAGGGATCTTTCAGTCAAAGACCGTGTTTCTCGTCCTTGATCACTGGTCGGAGCAGATTTTGCATCTTGCCGGAAATCTTCGCATGAACAACATATCTACGGTAGTTTATTTAATCAAAAAAGACCTTAAAAAAGAAAGGCCGGAAGAAGGAATCCCCGGTGTGCGCATAGTTTACATTGACGCAATGCAGGAGCTTTTGGAGGCTAAACTATGACCGCAGTAATATATGAACTTATGTATGTTCTTCCGGTCTCATTTACAGCAGTGCTCCTTATCATCAGGCAAATGCCGGATCCTGAAAGAGCGGTGCCGGTGTATCTTTGTGCAGGTCTTATGATAGCAGTCTGCGCCGTTTTAAGGCACGTTAAGGGGAGGTATAAATATCTTGCTCCGGGAATGTGCCTGGCGCTTTGTGCCGGGATCATCATGATACAGCCTGCAGGAGAAAGAGCGGAATTTATTGCAGGCAGCAAAGATATGTATTTCGTGGCTGTCATCATCATTATGTGTTATTTTGCAGGCATCTTCCTCTCATCATACCGTCCGGTAAGGTCAGGCGCGGCGTTATGTCTTATTGCGGGGCTCATATCGACGCTTTTTATTCCTTTTGAACCGGGAAAGGCTGAGACTTCATGCATCCTGTTCCTGATCCTGCTTGCGGGCGCCGACGAGGTTCAGCATTTCAGAAATAAGATAAAAGACATCGATCCCAAAGACCATATGGTATCACTGGCGCCTGTATTTATCATCACTGTCCTGCTCGTATTTATAGCTCCGGCACCGGATAAGCCCTATGACTGGGCTCTTTTGAGGAACCTATGCAGTGCAGCGGTTTCCGGTGTCAAAACTGCAGCTAAGCTTTTTCATGGACAGGATGAAGACTATGGAGGCATCATAGGGTTTTCAGACAGCGGGAAGATAGGCGGAAGTCTTAAAGCAGATGATAAAGAGATAATGGACGTTACCTTCATGATGAATACAGGTTCTGTGATATACCTTAAGGGCAAGGTCATGGACAGCTTTAGCGGCAGGGAATGGGAGGCTTCTTACAGATCCTTAAATAGTGATGACAAGCTCGATGCGCTTGAAACCATGTGCGCGGTATACGGGAAGGATCCTGAGCATATCGCCTCTTACGCAAAAGAGGCGGCTGCAAGCCTTAAGTATCTTAACTTTAATACAGGATATGTTTTTGCTCCCGGTAAGATGCTGTATGCCTCAGGCGTGGAGATTTCGGACGGAGTGCAGCAGATCGGAGGAGATCTGAGGGCGGCTCATAATCTGGGATACGGTACTGATTATATCGTTAAGTATATAAGGTTAAACGATAACGAGGAGAGCTTAAAAAATCTGACAGAAGAGACAGGCTCTTACGAACCCGGTCAGGTCACCTGGGAGATGGTAAGAAAAAGATATAATATGACCGGGGAGGGTACATCTTTTGAAGACTATTTGGAATACAGGAAGAATATGGAAAAGTATTATCTTACGGATAAAAAAGTCTCAAAAAGGACTGAGGAGCTTCTTGATTCCCTCCTTAAGGGAGCCTCATCCGATCATGAAAAGCTTAGACGGATAGAGGAATATCTTAGAACTTTTGAATATACTTTAAGTCCGGACGGTATTCCCGATAATGTCCGTGACGAGAGCGATTTTCTTGACTGGTTCCTTTTTGATGCAAAGAAAGGATACTGCGCTCACTTTACAACGGCTTTTGTCCTTATGGCAAGGGAATGCGGGATACCTGCAAGATACGTGCAGGGCTTCAGGGTACAGGCCGGAAGCAACAGGGAAACGTCAGTAAGATCCTATATGGCCCATGCCTGGCCTGAAGCTTATATAGAAGGCGTTGGATGGATGCGGTATGAACCTGCTCCGGGAATGGATATCTATAACGGATGGGGAAGCTCTAATGAAGAGGCGAAGTTCTATCCGGGCTCGGATACCGGAGAAGTTCCGGGTGACAGCATGGATGAAACTGAAGGCGCTGGCGTGGATTCTGTAGCTTCCCTGAAAGGGGCTGATTCTTTTGATGGGATCATGAAGGCGCTTATTCCTCTGGGGGCGGCCCTTGCTTTTTTGATGCTTTTTCTTATCACAAGCTTTATTATCACAAGGCTTGGATACAGAAGACTTGGGGATGCGGAGAGATTTCGTCTTATCTGCAAAAAGAATTTAAGACTCCTTAAGCATCTGGGGATAGTGATGGAGCAGGGAGAGACTCTGGAGGAGCTGGAAATCAGAGCAAGGGTGATCCTTGGAGTCCCTGAGCTTCGATTTATACGTGACTATGAAGCTGTGCTGTATGCGGGGAGAGCTGCAGACAAAAACATGTGCCGGATCGCTTTGGATGACCGGCACATGATATATGAGCTTATTAAAGAACGAAGAGGAAAGGTTGTTGCCGCTGCTCTGTCGTTTTAGAGAATCAGAGGTTCTTCCAGGCAGGTTCTTTTTTATTCAAACAGGCATCTTCTACGCCCAGTTCTTTCTCATAGGCGCTCCTTGCCTCGTCGGCGGCGGTCTTTCCGTCAAAGGTGAAATCGTGGGATTTTGCCACCTTATCTATGTATTCCACCGTATCCTGGGTGAGCGTTTCCGATCCCTTAAGGAAATAGTAATAGGGTTTTCCGTTAATGATCTCTCTGTAATAGGCAATATCCTGAGCCTTGGGGTTTCCTGAACCTGCTTCTTCCATGATCGTGTTAAGGGGTTCAACGGGGTTACCGTTCTCATCATAGAAGGAAAAACCGTAATACTCTTCATCGATATCGGATACCTTTTTGTAGACGTCGTTCTGATCGGGAGCATAGGTCACATAGGAATGTGAGCCTGCGCCATTTGAACCGTCATCAAATACTACTCCGTCCTCGTTAAGCATTGCGGATCTCCTGGTCCAGGAATCAATGGCAAATAAAAGATCCAGCGTCTTTCCGGTGTCCTTAAAGATCATGGTTTCGGTTACGGACTCATAATCGGTTTCGTATAAAAGCTGCATTGCAAAAAGCTTTCCGTCATGACCGTTAAGCGGGGCATAGGAAACCTTTGGAGCAGTATTTCCTATCATTTCATCCTCCTGTATGAGGCTTTCCAGTTCGGAAACAGTCAACTCATCGCCGGGGTTCATTGAAGCTTCAGTCATGTTCACTGCAGAAAGGAAATCTTTTGAAACAACGGTGGTTCCCTTTCCGCTTATAAAATCCGCAAAAAGGTCACGGGCTGTAAGATCGGCGTCCTCTCCCGCAAAATCTTCCCGGGATCCGGCATCTTCAGGATCACCCGTCGTATCATCGGATTCAGCGGGCAAAGATGTTTCGGCGGCGTCTTTGCTGTTTCCGCACCCGAAACATAATAACGAAAGACAAACTATCACAAGAACCTTCTTTTTCATAAGTAAGATCCTCCTTATTTTAACGCTCACGCTCTGGTGGCTTTCATTTTGCGTTTGTTTTCATACATCTTCTCGTCAGCCCTCTTAAAGGTGTTTTCTACTGTTTTATCGACAGTTCCGTCAAACATGGCAATACCTGTCGCCGCAGATATCCGCTCCCAGTTCTGGAGCTTTTCATCTTCAGAGAGTTTTCTGATCTCTTCCATGAATTCTTCCGTGAGCTTTTCACCATTCCTGTAGTCTTCTCCCTGAAGTACTACGACAAACTCATCACCGCCTATCCTGAAGACGGGAGAATGCTGAAAGGTGTGGCATATCGTATTACACAGTTTAATGATCGAGATGTTTCCTTTGTCATGGCCGTAGGTATCGTTAATCCGCTTCAGGAAATTAAGATCTATCATGACGATACCGAAGTCCTTGAAGCCGCCTTCGATCTCAAAATTGATGTCCTGGCACATGTTATCATAGGCGCGCTTGTTTCTGATCCCTGTGAGGGAATCCTTGATCGCAAGCTCGGAGGCTGCTGCTTCCCTCATCTGTGAGACGGCAAGTTCTTTGGCAGTCTCCACAAGTTTTTTCACGTGACCGTCAAGCTCACGTATCATTGCCGCGATCTGCTCAGCAAGATAGGAGAGCTCAGTTCCGTCGTTTACGCTTTTTTCTATTTCATCAGCGACTGCAGGATCCTTTGATTCCGAAAAAGTTCTGACGCTTCCGGCCAGGGCGAGTATTTTTTTCAGATGCTGTTTGTTTACCAAATACAAAAGCCCGGCCACCGCTACCAGCATGACGATAAAGACTGAAAAAGACATTTTCAGGGTATTAATAAGTATCGTCTGGTTTATAGTATCGATCTGAACCTCGACTCCTATCACGCCGAGGATCTTTCCATCGACTACTACAGGGGTGTAATAGGCGTAGTTGTGACCGTAAGCATTATCCCAGATCTGAAACTCATCAGCCGGCTTTCCGGAATTAAATACATCCCATTCAATAGGGAATTTTGTGTAAGGATTTAGAA
The DNA here is from genome assembly GCA_017417105.1 of Lachnospiraceae bacterium. Classification (GTDB taxonomy): domain Bacteria; phylum Bacillota; class Clostridia; order Lachnospirales; family Lachnospiraceae; genus NK4A144. The sequence goes on from JAFPZU010000064.1 coordinate 9,166, forward strand.
TCGTATCTCCAAGATACATGTAATCCGGATCGTTTTCCCTGGGAATCCTCTCAATATCTATCATATAGGTTACCATCTCAGTCTCAGGATGCATCTGCAGGAAGTAGATATATACAAAACCATAGGATTTTCTTGCATCCTCAAAGGTGAGACCCCAGTATTCATGGTCGTATACGTAATAAAGCTCTTTAAGCTCATCAGAAAGCTCGTCGACTGACACATCAACTTCAAAAACCTTTCCCGGATATTCTTTTGCAAATGCTTTATTGAAATTATCCAGGGCAACGTTATAATCATCATAATCCATGGGAACGTGCATTGTATCGTGATGGGTTTCAAAGTACTCCGTGTATTTTTTGAAATCCTGTCCGTCCCGGTCAATGATAGTCTTTAAATATTCTCCGGTTTTTTTCGTAAGCTCAAGCTGGAGATCGGTATAGGTGTTCATCTCATTTCCATAGGCGACAAATCCGAACATGACCACCAGCAGAAACCCGAATAAAATAAACATGGCCGCAAACCGGGTCAGCATGGAACTTGATCTTTTAACTTTCAAAAAATCCCCCCTTTTTCTCTGCATGGCAGAGCGCTCCTGTCAGTAACGGCTATATTATACAGGCAAGATAATGATTTATGCAAAATACCTTGAATCCTGTTGCTTGATGCAGTGTGATTACTATGCTAAAATTTTTATAGTAAGCGAAATAAATAATTTCGCTTACTATAAAGCCTCCGGCGGATGCGCCCGGATTTTGCAAGGAAATATGCCGCTTTCAGCGGCCAAAATCCGGCGCAGTAAACGACAAAACGAAAAGAGTTTTGTCGTTTA
>JAFPZU010000065.1 GCA_017417105.1 Lachnospiraceae bacterium
CTCTCTCATTATCCCGCTGTCCGCGTTTTCGGACAGGCCGCCGGGAATTAGCAATTCATAAAGCGCGTTTGTCATGCGGCAAACATCATATTCCGATACCGCCTCTGCCGCTTTAAGAGAAAAGCCGTATCCGTTATCAACCGGGATGACAAAGGGCAGGATGTACTTATTCTTAAAAAGAGTGTAGCCGTCTGCTTCTCCCTCCTCCTCGAAGGCCTCCTGTGTATAAAGCTCCGGAGCCGTTGTCAGTGTTTCCGTAACGTGCAGCGCAGCATCGGAAAGCAGGGTTCCGCCGCAGTCAAGGATCCGCATGAAGTGTGCCCCGTATCCCATAGAAACCGCCGCATCCAGCTGATCTCTGGGCACAGTATTTGCCCAGCCTCCGACAGTAGCCCGTCTTAAGATAAAACCGTAATTTGTGTTCAATGTGGTGTCCGGATTTTTGATCCTGTCTGTCCGGCTCTCGGAGGGGCTAAGATCCTCCAAAATCTGCTGCGACATAACCACATATTCCCCCGACTGTTCGGGATCAGATGAAAACCTGTCGATAAAATGAGGCTGACCATAGCCGATAAACGCCGTTACAATAAGCTCCGTCATAAGAACGGGAGCTGAAAATGCAGGCTTCCTGATAACACACCAGATCAGAATATAGACCGCGCCGAGTACCGCTGCAAATATTACCCACGCCTTAAAAAGTTCCTCTACCTGCCAGACCTCATGGCGCAGGTAATACAGGATGACCAGCACGCCGCTCACGGAGGCTGTGAGGGATGTGATCGTCAGAGCCATCGTTTTTAAGTTGACATAACTTCCATTTCCGACGCCGGAATCCGCATTGTTCTCACGGTTGACATAACTTCTTCTGCTATCGCCTGGGCTCGTTTTGTCATCACGGTTGACATAACTCGTCGCGTCGATTCTCCCCGTATAATACGCCGCCGATGTAAGCAGCACTATCGGTATCAGATATCCGCACCTTATCGGATAATGATAGTAGGTTCCCATATGCCACAGCAGATTAACGGACTCAAAGACGATAAGAGCGCAGGGATACATGCAGAAAAGAAAGATAAAGAGACTTATGCGTTTTTCACTGCGAAATCTTATAAGTCCGGAAAGCACGATAACTATGGCAAGGATGCTGCCGGAAAGCAGCCACCATTTGATGTAATACATATCTGCCCCTATTGCCCACAGTATGTCATGCAGTGTCTCAAAAAGACCGCCGGAGAGATTTGAATTAAACCTTGAGGAATGCGTCATCTGCATCGCTGCAGGAATCAGCATGAAACAGGAAAGCCCTATTCCTGCAAAAGTTCCAATGCCCAGTCTTGTTGCCGCTCTCCCACGGACTGCCTTTCTCTTTGCTTTATCGTCACAGTCCTTACCGCAGAGCACGAACACATAGGTGCCGGACACAAGAAGAATGAAGATCAGATTCATGAAAGCCATGTAATAACCGAGAGCCGTCATATACCCTGTCATAAGAGCATAAATAAGCACCGGATTTATACATTTTTCATCTTCCTCCTCCGGTTTCAGCGCTTCATAAAGCGTAAGAAGATATAAAGGCATGAGAGCCGCCGTATCGAGGTAAGTGGGTATCGTATAGTGAGTCAGCGTGTACCCTGTAAGTCCGTAGGCTATACTGAAAAGTATCCTGTAAAACGGAGTGGTATTAACCGCTCTTCGAAGAAAAACATCCATGTTGAACGCCATGAAAAAAAGATGTATTCCCATGAATACGGACAGGGCGCGCATGACGGATGCTCTCTTAATAAACAAAAAGAAGAGATTAAAAACAGAAATGTTCCACTGTATGGAGCTTCCCATGGAAAGATTCTGTCCCCCGTCTATATACCAGGAATAAAAAAGGCTCCCCTTTCCGTGAAGGAAATCCCAGATGTGGTAATAAAGTGGAGCGTTGGTCTGCCCCATGTCATAATAATCTATGCGCAGTTCACCGAAAGGATATATTCCCTTGATTAAAAGAACCGCAAAAAAAACAAACAGCGTGATCCCCGCAGGGATCACTGCCTCCTTTACTGTCCGCTTTAATTCTTTTGTATTTATCTTCATCACCCGCCGGTGACCACCCCGAAGGCGGAAACTCCCGCTATGGACAGGGTCATCATTATAACTCCCGCAAGAAGAACTCCCAGCATTGCGGCTATCACGGTATCCTTGAACTTCATATCAAGGATCGAAGCGGCAAGCGTTCCGGTCCAGGCTCCGGTACCCGGAAGAGGTATCCCGACGAATAATGCAAGAGCCAC
>JAFPZU010000066.1 GCA_017417105.1 Lachnospiraceae bacterium
ACGGTGTCCGACAATACAGTATCGGACAATACAGTTTCAGATAATACAGTATCGGAAAATACAGTATCCGATAATACCGCATCGGAAAATAAGCCGTCGGGAGATAATGAAAGCAAAATTAATTATCATTATGTAAACCTTGAGTGCCACGAGGCTGCATATGGAGAGGCTGACATATCGGAAAAGGGCCATATTCTGATTGCTGCGCAAAGCAGAGGGTGCCCGATAGCACTGCTTCAGATAGAAAACGCAGGCGCCGGGGTAAGGAAGACACTGTATAAAGGTGATATGCAAGGAAGAGATGGAGTACAGGATATTGAGCGGGACTTCAGGGTTACAGCCTGTGGAGAATACAGGATATGGGCTTATGATACGAAGGGAGCTTATGATATGAAAACCGTTAATGTCAGGGACATGGGCAACCCGGACATTTCAGGCTATCAGAGTGTCGCGCTTAAGAACATGAAAGAGAGAAGAAGGGGGAATAGTGATCCAGGAGCTGATCCCGGGTATAGCAGGACTGTGTCGTCAAAGATTGTGATGCTGGGCGGTGACGGGAAGAAAGAGGAGAAAACGGGGGACTACCCGGCGAAAAATTACACGTATAAGACCGGAAAGACTGAAGGGGGCAATGAAGATATCGCTGTATCCGAAAGATACGGAAACTGGAGCCTGCTTAAAGGGAAAAGTATGAGCGGAGATACAAAAGCCTGGATTGGGACGGAAGCCGGCAGCGGGCGGGAGGATGCAGTCCCTGATAATCTTCAGAACAGACTGGATCTTGAGGACTACAGCGTGGAGCTTTTCAGAACGGATATTGCCTCGGCTGCCTCCGCAAAGAGTGAAATACCCGTGGGGGAGACAGGCGTACTTGGTTTGAAATCAAAACCACGTAATGATAACATGAAAGACGGGGATAAAGGCCGTCTGCCCTATATCGTATGGATCGGATATCTTCTGATCCTCGTGATGCTGATATCAGTTGTCCTGATATTGCAAAAGGCCATAAGACCCGCAGAAGGAAAGCGGAGGATAAAAGATGATCGTAAAACACATTGAAAATTTTGATCTAAAACAGATTGCAGAGAGCGGACAGTGCTTTCGTATGAATATGTCAGATGACAGAACGGCAAGGCTTACGGCGTATGGAAAAGTGCTTGATATAAACGACAGAGGGGGAGGGGATTTTTGCTTTTCCTGCCCTGAAAAGGAGTTTGAGGAGATCTGGAGCAGTTATTTTGACCTTGAAACAGATTACGGACGCTTCATATCTTCCATAGATCCGAATGACCGGTTTCTATTAAGGGCGGCGGAAGTCGGAAACGGTATCAGGATATTAAGACAGGATCCTTTTGAAACGCTTATAAGCTTTATAATATCCCAGAGAAAGAATATCCCTGCCATCAAAGCTTCGGTCGAAAAGCTGTGCAAAGCCTGCGGAGAAAAGATAACATCTGATGTATACGCATTTCCGTCGGCAAAAGCAATTTATTCCCTGTCGGAGAAAGAGCTTTCAGAATGTTCCCTGGGATACAGGGTTTCCTACGTAAGGGAGGCAGCTGAAAGGGTGGCTTTGGGACAGACTGATCTTTCAGAGCTTAATGGCTTAAGTGACGGGGAGCTTTTTGGGGAACTTACTTCTTTTAAGGGAGTCGGAAAAAAGGTGGCAAACTGTGTCATGCTTTTTGCTTATCACAGGATAGCTGCATTTCCGAGAGATGTCTGGATAGGAAGGATAGAAGAAGAGTACTATAAGGGAAGATTTCCGGAGAGCCGGTATGAGGGCTATGCCGGGGTGCTTCAGCAATATATGTTTTATGCTATAAGAAATAATCCTTGAAATGTAAAAAAACAGCGCACCGGCGGTGCGCTGTTTGTATTCGGTCGATAAAACTGAGGATGCGCTGATATCCGTTTTATGTGTGGACGTAAACCTTTGTACCTATCGGAGCCAGATCGTAGAGAGTGGAGGCTGCGGATTTTGGAAGGTTTACGCAGCCGTGAGAGCCTGCGGTCTTGTAGATGCTGCCGCCAAAGGCTCCGCGCCAGGTGGCATCATGCAGACCGTAGTTTCCCGTAAAAGGCATCCAGTAGTTTACGAAAGTCTCGTAATCAGGCCCCCTTAAGGTTCTTCCCTTTTGCTTCATGTATATCTCATAAACTCCCTCGGGAGTGTCATTATGCCTTGAAGCATTGCCGGTGACCACATCGCTTGTCATGGCGGGCATACCGTTCTTATAATAAGTAAGGATCTGATTGGTAAGATCAACATCTATATAGGTGTTGTCCGGCATTGAGGCAACAATCTCAGCCTTTTCTTTTTCCAGATTGATCTCCTTTGCATGCTCGATCCCTTTTTTTGCAGTCTCGATCGAGGCTTTTTGTTCTTCGATGTACTGAAGGATAGCATTTTTTGTGGCGGAATGCCTATCTTCCTCTAAAATCTCTTCATCTCCGGCAGCCGTATCCTCACTATCTTCGGTGTCTTCACTATCTTCACCGTCTTCACTGTCTTTACTGTCTTTAATGTCCTCCGGGGTGTCCGTAGTATCGGAAGCCTCTGCCTCTGCCGGTTTTGCCTGCTTAACAGGAGTATTTTCCGTGACTGAAGCATCTGCGGGTACGGCGTTCTGAGCCATCAGTGCGTTAAGTGCAAGCGCAGCATTTAGCGCATTCAAAGCGTCTTCGGCAGAAGTCTCGGATGAAGCGCTTTCTCCCGGAGCTTCCGCATTTTGTACAGCCTCTCCCACCGGCTCGGCAAGGGCGCAGGTGGGAGGCAGCATGAGTGCTGCCGTCAAAACCACAGTCAGCTTTATAACAAAAGATCTCTCCATAATTAAATCCCCAATAAATTTCAAAAACCAGTCAGCGCCCACGATTATAAACCATATCTTCTTTACAGGCAAGAAGGGGGAAAAAAGTCTTGAAGATTTTATACAGGATAATTATAATAGGTGTGCGTTTGTGCTGTCTTTTACATAGCACAGATCAGAAGTACGGTTATACAGAGTTTTTGGGGAGAGAGGATTATGAAAAGGGTGTTTTTAACGATCACAACTGTTTTATTTGTTGCTTTGGCATTTTTTGTGCCTTCAGTCAGCGCGCAGGCGCAAAATATTGCAAGTGTTACATATGATTTCAGCAGTTATCCCATACCATCCGGGAAAGACAGTGCATTTGTACTGGATCAGAACGGTATGATGGGACTTTTACAGAAGAATGCTGACGGCAGTTACTTTCAGGATGCGGCAGGCAATTATTCGGCAGATATAAATGCCGTGACCGGCTTTGTTTCATCTCTTGCTTCCATGTATGAGATATCCGGATGTACCGTCATGAATCAGGTGGCCGAGAGTCAGTACCTTATAAGTGCCATATCACAGGGAATCGGCGGCGTGCGTATACCGCAGATAACGGTTTCCACAGTACCGGAGGCGCAGGCCGCAATAGAGACAGCATCTGCTGCGGAACAGATGCAGACGGTTTCCAATATGACATACATAGATATCGATATTGACAATCAGAAGCTTACGTATTTCGTTAACGGAGCTCCGGTGCTTATAAGCGATGTTGTGACGGGAAATGCCAGAGCGCACCACGATACACCTAAGGGCACATATACACTCTACGGAAAGTCAACAAACAGAACCCTTAAGGGTGCAGATTATGAAGCCTTTGTAAAATACTGGATGCCCTTTACGGGAAATTACGGAATTCACGATGCGTCCTGGAGAAAGTCCTTCGGCGGCTCCATATATCAGACGAGCGGCTCACATGGCTGTGTCAATCTGCCGGGGAGTATGGCAGAGGCTCTTTTCAATCAGGTTTCTGTGGGAACCATGGTTGTGATACATTAAGGGGTTGTCTGTCCACTTACCACCCTGTTATCATTGCGATAACGAAAGATATATAACAGGTAGGAAGAAACGCAAGATCAGATATATCAAGGGCTTGCGGAATGTGTCAGATAAATTGCCATTGCATACGAAAAACGGTTGATATTATTAAAAATCGATAAACAGGAGATGGAAGATGGCTTTGCTCGAGATAAAAGATCTGTCCGTTACTGTGGACGGAAATAACATATTAAGCGGTATTAATCTGAATATCGCTAAGGGAGAGACCCATGTCCTCATGGGACCTAACGGCGCAGGCAAATCCACGCTTGGAAATGCCCTGATGGGAAATCCGGCATATGAAATAACGGGCGGCAGCATTTATTTCAACGGCCTTGACATCAAGGATGAGCCGGCAGACAAAAGAGCAAAAGCCGGAATGTTCATGTCATTCCAGAATCCCCTGGAAGTGCCGGGGATTTCCGTATCATCTTTCATAAGAAATGCCATAATCCAAAAAACCGGAGAAAAGATAAAGTTTTCGGAATACCGGAAAGAGTTGGCTCATAATATGGAAGTATTGAACTATGATAGCTCTTACAAAGACAGGGATCTGAATGTGGGCTTTTCCGGAGGGGAAAAGAAAAAGGCGGAGATCCTGCAGCTCCTTATGCTCAAACCTAAATTTGCCATACTTGACGAGACAGATTCGGGTCTTGATGTTGATGCGGTCAGGACTGTTTCTGCAGGCATCGAGGAATATCAGAAAAATGAGGACGGAGCTCTTCTTATTATCACACACAGTACCAAAATACTGGAGTCCTTGCACGTGGATTTCACCCACGTGCTTATAAAAGGACAGATAGTGGAAAACGGTGATTCATCGCTGGTTGATGAGATAAACGAAAACGGATTCGAGAAATATCTGAAAGAGCAGGCATGAAAAAGGACAGAGCAGAAGTAGGGGATATAAACAGAGAACTCTATGATTTCCGGTATGAGGAGAAGGACGAGGATTTTTTCAGGGTAAAGGAAGGCCTGACTCCGGATATCGTAATGGAAATATCTGCTAAGAAGAATGACCCTGAATGGATGAGGGAATTCAGGCTTAAGAGTCTTGAAATTTATAATGAGCTTAAGGTTCCTGATTGGGGACCGGACATTTCAGGGCTTAACATGGATGATATCGTAACCTATGTAAAGCCTAAGACCAAAATGCAGGGAACCTGGGATGAAGTTCCCGATGATATAAAGAACACATTTGAGAAGCTTGGAATACCTGAAGCGGAAAGATCGAGCCTTGCGGGTGTAGGGGCTCAGTATGATTCCGAGCTTGTCTACCACAACGTAAAGGAAGAGGTTCTGGCTCAGGGTGTTGTTTATACCGATATGGAGTCTGCCCTGACCGGGGAATATGAGCAGATGGTGCGGGAGCATTTCATGAAGCTTGTGCCGCCGACTGATCACAAGTTTGCGGCTCTTCACGGAGCTGTGTGGTCAGGAGGTTCGTTTGTTTATGTGCCTAAGGGGGTTAAGGTTGAGATTCCGCTGCAGTCTTATTTCAGGCTTAACGCAGCGGGAGCCGGACAGTTTGAACATACGCTTATCATAGTTTCGGAGGGCGCGGATCTTCATTTTATTGAAGGCTGCTCGGCTCCGAAATATAATGTTGCAAATCTTCACGCAGGCTGCGTGGAACTTTTTGTGGGCAAGGGAGCGAGACTCAGATATTCCACCATCGAAAACTGGTCAAAGAATATGTACAACCTGAACACAAAAAGAGCAATATGTGAAAAAGGAGCCACCATGGAATGGGTGTCGGGGTCCTTCGGATCCCATGTTTCCTATCTGTATCCCATGACAATACTTAAAGGAGATGATTCCCACTGCGAATTTACCGGGATAACCTTTGCCGGCGCAGGACAGAATCTTGATACCGGCGCAAAGATAGTCCAGACCGGTAAACGTACTTCTTCGTTTATTAATACCAAATCAATATCAAAAAGCGGGGGAGAGAGCACCTTCAGGAGTGCCCTGACAATTGGAGAGAATGCGAAGGATTCGAAAGCTTCGGTATCCTGCGCGTCTTTGATGCTTGATGACATATCAAGATCGGATACGATCCCCGCAATGGACATCCGCACCAGTGAAGCGGATGTGGGACATGAGGCGAAGATCGGACGGATCTCAGATGATGCGGTGTTCTATCTTATGAGCAGAGGAATATCTGAAGAGGATGCAAAGGCCATGATAGTGTCCGGCTTTGCTGACAACGTATCCAAGGAACTTCCTTTGGAATACGCAGTGGAGATGAATAATCTTATACAGCTTGAGATGAAAGGAGCCATAGGATGATGCGTCTTAATATGCTGCAAAAACCTACCTGGAATCGCCTTAAGCTGAACGAGGCATTGATCGATAACATTCCTGAGCTTACGGGAAGCGGGAAGAGCATCGTGGAAAAGATCCCTGCCGGCGTCATTATAGGAAATGAATCCTGTGCGGACTGCGGCGGCTGTGATCTAAAGGATTCCGCTGACATGAAGGGTGTAAAATGCGGTATGGGATCCGAGGCGGATGCTTTTTTTGAAAAAGCCAGCAGAGATGTTCTGATGGTTCACTCAAGAAACGGAAGAAAGGTGGAGGAGCCTGTAAGCATCAGATATCTTATGGAAAACGGCGATGCGAATGCTGACAGGGTTGAGATCATAGCGGAAGAAGGCAGCAGCCTTACCGTTATAATGGACTATTCTTCTTCAAAGATGAATGCAGCCGGATTTTTTGGAGTACAGACAAGGATAAGAGTCGGAAAGAATGCAAGGGTACACCTTGTAAAAGTGAACCTTCTCGGAACGGGGTATCTCTGTCTTGATGACACCGGGGTCTTAATTGAGGACGAAGGCCATTTTGATATTACCCAGATGTGCCTTGGCGGGGGAGATGACTATATAGGGGTTATGGCTGATCTTTCAGGATACAGGTCGGAGTTTAACGGGAATATGGGATATCTTAGATTTAAGGAACAGTCTCTTGACATGAATTATCATATAGCCCACCACGGAAAGCGCTCGGTATCGGATCTTACTGTAAGCGGAGCCTTAAAGGATCTTGCAAAGAAGAATTTCAGGGGAACCATTGACCTTGCCCATGGCGCGAAAGGAGCGCAGGGAAACGAGCTTGAGGATGTGCTTCTTTTGTCGGAAGGTGTGATCAATAAGACCCTGCCTGTAATACTCTGTGACGAGGAGGATGTGGAAGGAGCTCACGGAGCGTCCATAGGGAGACTTTCAAGGGATATGCTTTTTTATATGCAGACCAGAGGCTTTTCTGAAAAAGAGGCGGAGCTTTTGGCTGCCAGGGCTAAGCTTAATTCCGTAAGGAATCTTATAAAGGATGATCATACACACGGACGCATCCAGTACTATATGGAGGAAGCATTTAGGGTTTGAAAGTCACAGACTTTCAAACCTGATTGGCGGGTCAGATACGAGCTCGGATAAATCCGGCCCGTACCTGACCCTGGAGGACAAGTGATGGGGAATAAATACAAAAAAGACTTTCCGGTATTTGAAAAGAAGCCCTGTGTATATCTTGATTCTGCGGCTACGGCTCAGAGACCGGCCGTAGTTATAGAGGCTGAGCGAAATTTCTATGAGGCAATGAACGCAAATCCTTTAAGGGGATTATATGAGCTTTCCATGTCGGCAACCCTTGCCTATGAAGAAGCAAGAAGCGCGGTAAGGGATTTTATTGGCGCGAAAGAAGATGCCGAGATAATATTCACAAGGAATACGACGGAATCGCTGAACCTTATTGCCTATAGCTATGCGCTGAATTTCTGCCATGAGGGAGATGAGATAGTTACTACCGTAATGGAGCATCATTCGAACATGCTTCCCTGGCAGATGGCGGCCAAAAGATGCGGGGCAAAGCTTGTCTATCTGGAACCGGAACCTGACGGATCTTTTTCCGAAGAAGAGCTTGAAAAAAAGATAACGGAAAAGTGCAGGATTCTTGCGATAGCGCAGGTATCAAATGTTTTCGGATGCGTGCATCCCATAAAGGAGCTTGCAAAAAGGGTTCATAAGAGCGGTGGGATAATAGTGGTCGACGGCGCCCAGTCCGCGCCTCACATGAAGGTTGACGTTAAAGAACTTGACGTTGATTTCTTTGCTTTTTCGGGACATAAACTGATGGCGCCCTTTGGAATAGGGGTATTATACGGAAAAAGCGAGCTCCTTGAGAAAATGCCGCCTTTCCTGCTTGGCGGTGAGATGATTGAGTATGTACGCCTTGACGGGGCAACTTACGCAGAGCTTCCTCACAAATTTGAGGCGGGGACCGTGAATCCTGCGGGTGCTCACGGGCTTAAGGCTGCAATAGAGTATCTTTTAAGCGTTGGTTTTGATGAGATAAGAAAGACTGAGGATAATCTTACCAAAATAATATTTGATGAATTTAACAAACTCCCGTATGTGCACATCTACGGTTCGGAAGATCCCGAAAAGCATACCGGGATCGTTGCTTTTACAATAGACGGGGTACATCCCCATGATATCGCCTCCATTCTCGATGCCGACAAGGTCGATATCAGAGCCGGGCACCACTGCGCCCAGCCTCTTATGGATTATCTTAAGGTAGGCAATACCGCAAGGGCATCCCTGTATCTTTATAATGACGAAGAAGATGTGGAAGCTTTCATAGCGTCTGTTAAGAAGATCAGAAAGATCATGGGCTATGCGGACTATACTGGTTAACGTTAATGAGTGCCGAAGGCACGAATTTAGGTTAACCGCATATACCGCGGAACAGGTTTACAAAGTGGCAGTTAATTTTGTTCGTGAGTATAGGGTTCTGTTTCTTACAGTACTGTTTTTATTTCTCTTTGATATTAAAGCTTTGGCCGCATCTCCTGCCGGGGATATCACCATAGTCATGGCAGGTGATGTACTGATGCATGATAAGGTAATAAAGTCAGGTATTAGTCCCGATGGCAGCTATAATTATGATCATCTTTTTTCCAATGTTAAAAATGAAGTGGCAGCTGCGGATATTGCCATCATAAATCAGGAGACGATCCTTGGAGGAGAAGAGCTTAAGTTTTCAGGTTATCCCTCCTTTAATTCTCCTTATGAAGTCGGAGACGCAGAAGTAAAAGCGGGTTTTGACGTGATACTTCAGGGGACTAATCATGCACTGGACCGGAGCGCCAAAGGGGTTGAAAACTGTCTTGCTTACTGGGAGAGCGCTCATCCGGGGACGGAAGTTGCAGGCATCCATGACAGCGCAGAGGATCAGGCGAAGATCAGCATAGTGAATAAGAACGGGATAAGGATCGCGATCCTTAATTATACCTATGGAACGAACGGTATACAGATGCCTAAAGGCAAGGGTTATCTTGTTGATTATCTTACCGAAAAAAGGGTAAGGGATGATATCAAAAAAGCCGAGGCTGAGGCAGATTTTACGGTGGTCTGTCCTCACTGGGGGACGGAGTACAGCCTTAACGTTTCTTCAGAACAGAAGAAATGGGCTGGGATTTTCAGGGAATGCGGAGCGGATCTTATAATAGGCACCCATCCCCATGTTATCGAGCCTTTTGAAATAATAAAGGAGAATGGCCGCGAAATACCGGTTTATTATTCGATTGGTAATTTTGTGAACGCTACTTCCGGAAGGGGAAGCGGGGTGAAAAACCGCATGGTCGGAGGGATCGCAAAAATCCGCATAGGGCGGGATGCTGCAGGATCAGTTACAGTAAAGGAAGCAGCTGTACGCCCCGTGATCTGTCACCTTACGGATGATACGGTTACGGCATATTTTATGGAAGATTATAATGAAACACTTGCCACGCAGAATAAGATAAGGGAACAGGATCCGGAGTTTTCCTACGCTTCCTGTCTTCAGCTTGTAAATACTGTGTGGCCGAAGGGGGTATCATGAAGAATAAGATATTCAGGAGAATTTTGTGTATTGCGCTTACGGCAGGTCTTTTATTATCTTCAGTATCCTGCGGAAAAAAAGGCGGGGGAACTGACGTATCATCTGAAGTGCAGAAGGAAGAGAATACTGAAGACACCGGTAAAAAGCCGGCCTCCCTCTTTTCGTCTGATGGAGATGATGATAACGGTAAAACATCGGGAGCTTCCTCAAAAACCGGATCAGTATTTGTCCGTCCTGCGCTGTTTGATGTATCTCTTATTACCTATGACAGTGACAATATAAAGGCATCGGTCCCCGAGTACAAAGTGCAAAACGACCTTTCAAATGTAATGAACGCAGACCAGATCTATCTTGAAGACAGCTGGAAGGATCATCTTGTAAAGGATGGATTTTTTGTAACAGACGGCGGCAGCGGTGAGTTTTTTGAGATCTATGAATCAAACCGATACAGCATGACGCCAAGCTTTGTCACTGTGGATTCACTGATGCACAGCTACCATCTCTACTTTGCGTATCTTCTTAAGAAAACCGAAAAGAACCGGCTGATGGATGAGCTTAAAAAGCTTACGGATAAGATGCTTGAGCTTTCAATAGAGCAGAAGGTACAGATGGAGCTTTCTTCAAAGCAGGATCCGGGGACAGGAGAATGGGAGACGGCAGCCGACAGAAACATAGCTTTCTTTGCTGTTGGCAGATCTCTTCTTGATCCGTCTTATGATGCTGCAAAGGATGAGGGAATAGATAAGGAGACGCTTGAGATCGTTAAAGAAGAGCTGTCCTTAATAGATTCCGCCTCGGGAATAACCACTTCGCCTCTTTCGGGCGATTCCATGCAGATGGAGGATTACAGCCAGTATAAGCCCAGGGGATATTATGATACGGATGAAAATCTCAGGCAGTACTTTAAGGCAATGATGTGGTTTGGAAGGATGAATTTTGCACAGAAGGAAGAGAGCCTTGACAGGAGCGCTATGCTGCTGTCGGTATGTATGGATGATGAAGCCTATGAGCTATGGTCTTCTATCTATGCTGTGACGTCGTTCTTTGCGGGGGCAAGTGACGATAACGGCATTCCGGAATACAGACCGCTGGTTAAGGAAGCCTATGGAATGGAGGTAAAAGAGCTTACGGGAGACAAGCTTCTGAATGAGGAGGCTTTTTCAAAGTTTCATGAGCTTACGGGAAAGCTTGATCCTCCTGCCATTAATTCCGTACCCATGATGGATGATGAGGGAAAAACCGAAAAGACTGAAGAGAATAAAGGCTTCAGGTTTATGGGACAGAGGTTTTCCATTGATGCGTCCGTATTCCAGAAGCTTATCTACAGCTCTGTAAAAGAGAATAAAAGCGGTGGTACGAGGATGCTTCCTGACGCGCTTGATATACCGGCAGCTCTTGGAAGCAGGACGGCTGAAGACATACTTAGAAATGACCTGAAAGCCATGGAATATGAAGGATATGAGGAAAACTTAAAGGAACTTCAGGATACGATAAAAAGCTCCTCCGATGAAACCTGGTATTCTTCCCTTTATTCGGAGTGGCTTAATACTTTAAGACCGCTGCTTGAAGAAAAAGGTGCAGGGTATCCCGTATTCATGCAAAACACCAACTGGAATAAAAGATCAGTTGAGGGATTTCTTGGAAGCTACACCGAGCTTAAGCACGATACCGTCCTTTACAGTAAACAGGTGATAGCCGAGATGGGGGGCGGAGACGAGGAAGTCGTGGATTTCAGGGGCTACGTGGAGCCGGAGCCTGCGGTATATGAAAGATTTAAGTCGCTTGCAGAAGGGACGTCAAAAGGACTTGAGAAATTTGGAATGCTTGACGGCGACTCTTCGGAAAATCTGAAAAAACTGTCAGATCTTGCGTCCAAGCTCTATGACATCTCAATAAAAGAGCTTAAGGATGAGCCCCTTACGGATGAGGAATATGAGCTTATAGAGATCTATGGCGGTGAGATAGAGCATTTCTGGTATGAGGCATACAAGGAGGAAGCGGAAGAAGCGAACTCCTACCTTGACAGCAGGATGTTTCCTCCGCCGGTAGTGGTTGACGTTGCCACGGATCCTAACGGAAGCGTGCTGGAACTAGGCACCGGAAAACCCTCGAATATCTATGTGGTAGTACCGGTGGACGGAACTTTACGTATAGCAAGAGGCAGTGTTTTTGATTTCTATCAGTTTACCAAGCCCTTAAATGAGAGGCTTACTGACCATGAATGGAGAGTGATGCTTGGCATCGACCCTGATGATGACGGAGAGTATCATTGGGAGCAGGAGACTCCCGATAAACCTGCATGGACACTGGATTATCGCGTGCACTACGGTTCGTACTGATCATCTGCGGGGCTCTGGCTGCCACTTCTGTTATTATATTAATATTATGGCTTGAAGGCACCTTCCTGCCCCGGTGGATAGTATGGGATAAGGAATGTGCAGGAAGGATCCCGGAAGGGGTTAAGGCAAAGCTTGAAAGAAGCTGGCTTATTCAGGATGAGCTTTCCTTTGATATAGACGGGGACGGGAATAAGGACGAGATACTTTTAGTCTGGAAGCGGGGAAGCTACGGAAAGAAACGCCCCAGCTGGGTAGTCTCGGACGAAGCGGGGTTTTCGCAGCACATATTTATTTATTCCCTGCGTGAAGACGGGTGGCATCCCATATGGATGAGTTCAAAGCTGCCATTTGAGGCAGCATCCTTTGAGATCGGAAGTGAGATACCAGGTACCGGAAGAGAAAGCCTTACGATAAAAGCCCCCGATGGAAGCGTAACCTTTTGGGGGTGGCTTTCCTGGGGGCTTGAACTCCTGTATTGACAGAAAAATGTTCAGTAATCGTAACTGTTCGGAAAAGGTATCAGTAATCAAACTCCTTCATTTCAAATACTACATTAGTCAGAATGCTGTCTTCGTTCAGATTCCATCTGTTTATCACCCGGTCTATAACGAGACGGGCGTTTGGCGGAGTGGTCTTTAACAAAATAAGAAAGAACTGGTTCTTTCCGTTCTTTGCAATAACGTCACTCTGTCTTAAAGAAGAACGCATTGTCTCAAGGAATGTATCTATAAGTTCTTCCTCGGGGGCTTCAGCTGTTTCTTTATCGGTTATGGCAAAAAGGACGATGTGCATCTTGCGCTGGTAGTTGGCATTTACCCTTGCAAGAAACTGATAAATAAGTCTGAACTGCTCCATGGATACTACCATGGCTCCCTTTGCAGGAGATCTTTCTTCTAAAATCCTGACGGTTGTGCCGAGATCGGTTGCATCCACGTCATCCGGTGATTCGTTGGCACCGCTCTCCTGATATATGGCGTAGCCATGTTTGCCGTTCTGCTTTACGCTGTAGAGCGCTTTATCCGCCTTTTTGAAAAGTGCCAGAAAGTCCTTGCCGTCCTTGGGAGACACAGCGCAGCCGATGGAGGCTCCGATGGGAATGGACATATCTGCCCCCATTAATTCCTTTGCTGATTCAATGATATGGGAGTTGATATACCTTGACTTTGCAGCGATGACCGCCTCATCGATTATATTCTGACAATAAACAATAAATTCATCCCCGCCCATACGGCCTGCTATGTCACTGTTCCTTATGGCGGAGCGGATTATCTCCGCAAAGCGGATCAGGATCTTGTCGCCCATGTCGTGACCGTATATATCGTTCACCGGTTTGAAATTGTCGAGATCGATCATAAGAAGGGCGCCTTTGGACTGATGGCACATGAGATCGATCTCTGCCTGGACGGAGGTTTTATTAAGAAGACCCGTCATGGGATCCGTCTCAGCGGCTTTCTTAAGACCCTGGATCTGATCCACGGTTTTCAGGATATTGGAAACGCGGCTTAAAAGCACGTCTGCCCTGAAAGGCTTCCTGATGAAATCGAGGGCGCCTATTTCAAAGCCCTTGCTCTCAACCGCCTGATCCATGTCTGCAGTCATGAACATGAATGGAATCCTGTGACCGGACTGTTCCTGAAGCGTCTGCTGAAGTTCGAAACCGTTCATGCCGGGCATGCGAAGATCTGAAAGCACCATATCCGGCTCCTCTCTGGAAAAGAGGCGCAGGGCATCTTCTCCGGAGGTGGCGCAGACAACATTGTAAGCTGTCTGAAGTATGTGTTCTGTCATGGCGAGTGATATATGCTCGTCATCAACTATCATTATCTTGCTTTTAGACATATTTACCTCATTAAAAAACCCGGAGAGCCGTTGTTCCTGCAAGTTGACTCCTAGAAAGCGTCTAGGTGGGTTCCTGACGTCATCTTTCCTGCCATCCGCTCTGTACAAAGTACTGCAGGCAAGCCCGCATGGCGGCCCGGCATTTGTCGAATCCGATCTTAAGATCCCGTTTAAAGTATCTGTAGGTTCAAATAAACAGAAACTGTCGAACCCCCCAGGTGGAATTTTTGATATCATTATACAGGCAAAACCACTTTGCATACAAGCTTTCTTATGCTATACTACCAAAGGAATTTTTTGAAATATTTAAGGAGGGAATTAAATATGAAGCATATAAAAACACTTAATACAAGGGATTATAAGAAATCTACCGTAAAGGGCGGATGCGGCGAGTGCCAGACATCCTGCCAGTCTGCCTGCAAGACAAGCTGTACCGTAGGTAATCAGTCCTGCGAGAATAAAAACAGGTAGGATAGCGGCGCGGAATGCGGCCGTTTGAAGGAAGCTGCAGCGGAGCATTTCGCTTCGCTGCAGTTTCTTGGGTTTTAATAAGACAATGATACACGCGTATAAAAGTAATGGTTATAACATAGTTCTCGATGTCAATTCGGGAGCGGTTCATATTGTCGATGATCTGGTCTTTGATCTTATTCCTTTTATGGAAGAGGATCCCGATATCAAGGTTTCTGAGCTTTGCAGGAAGCTTGAGGGAAGATATGACGAAAAAGAGACAGAGGAAGGGGTTCTGGAGATAAGGGAACTTATTGATAACGGTTCTCTTTTCAGTCCGGATACCTTTGAAGAGTATGTGGCAAGCTTTACTAAAGGAAAGATCTCACATCCCGTTGTGAAGGCTCTGTGTCTGCATATAGCCCATGACTGCAATCTAAGATGCAGATACTGCTTTGCGGGAAAGGGTGAATATCACGGTCATAGGGAGCTTATGAGCTATGAGGTCGGGTGCCGGGCGCTTGACTTTCTCATAGAGAACTCTGCAAGCAGAAAAAATCTCGAGGTAGACTTTTTTGGGGGTGAACCCACCATGAACTTTGAGGTGGTTAAACGGCTTGTGGAATACGGCAGGAAAAGGGAGAAGGAGGCGGATAAGAATTTCCGGTTCACTCTTACTACAAACGGACTGCTGCTCACAGATGAAGTACTTGATTTCGCAAACAAAGAGATGCATAATCTTGTGCTGTCGATAGACGGGCGAAAAGAGATAAACGACAGGATGCGTCCGACGGCAGGCGGAGCGGGATCCTATGACGTGATCCTTCCAAGGTTCTTAAAGGCTGCGACGCTGCGGGGGCAGACAAATTATTACGTAAGAGGCACTTATACCCACTATAATACCGACTTTTCGAAAGATGTGCTCCATCTTCATGATCTGGGATTCGAGCAGATATCCGTAGAGCCGGTGGTGTGCGATCCGTCAGAGCCCTATGCCCTTAAAGAAGAGGATCTTCCGGTGCTTGAGGAGCAGTATGACATACTTGCGAGGGAGATAATAAAAAGGAGAAAGGAAGGACGTTTTATAAATTTCTTCCATTTTATGATCGATCTTGAGGGGGGACCCTGTGTTGCAAAGAGACTGTCAGGCTGCGGAGCGGGGGGAGAGTACCTTGCCGTAACTCCTAAGGGAGAGCTGTATCCCTGCCATCAGTTTGTGGGAGAAGAGCGCTTCAGACTGGGGAATGTATATGACGGGATAACTGAAAAGAGCCTGCCGGAGGAGTTTGCAAAGGCGAACGTGTACACAAAAAGCGAGTGCAGGGAGTGCTTTGCGAAGTTTTACTGCTCCGGAGGATGTATGGCAAATTCCTATCATGCGACGGGAAATATCAACGGAAACTACGGAATGGGTTGCAAACTTCAGCGCAAACGTATAGAATGTGCAATAGCCGTCAAGGCGGCACTTTCACAATAAACGGCAGAAGTGCTGTTTAGCATATATTTATAATGAAGAAAAATGAGGAGTAAAAGAAGATGAAGAAGATTACTGCTGTCATAGTTTTGGTCGTTATGCTGGCCGCCATCATAGGTCTTGGATATCTGGACTACGGAGTGGTCAGGGATACGGTCAATACCCCCGGAGACGGACAGTCCATAAAGCTTGGACTTGATCTTGCGGGAGGTGTTTCCATTACCTATCAGGCAACGGGAGAGACGGATCCCTCGTCACAGGATATGGCGGATACGATATACAAGCTTCAGCAAAGGGTCACAGGCTACTCTACGGAAGCAAAGGTATATCAGGAAGGAACAAGACGTATCAATATCGAGATCCCCGGCGTGACTGATGCCAATGAGATACTCGAAGAGCTGGGAAAGCCCGGATCACTGTACTTTATCAAACAGACCGGCTCGGACGGAACTGCAAACTATGAGTTCAACGGGGTTGCGTATGCGCTTACAAAGGATTTTTCCGAGCTTCAGGCAGACGGATCGGTAGTCTGTGACGGAACCAACGTCATCTCTGCAGAGCCTGCTACCCGTACTGATACGACAACAAGACAGTACGTGGTCAATCTTACCTTTGATGATGCCGGTACCGCAGCTTTCGGACAGGCTACAACAGAAGCATATAATAACGGAGAGACCATAGGTATTTATTACGATGATGCTTTCGTATCGGTACCCAGGGTAAACGAGCCAATAACAGGCGGACAGTGCGAGATCTCCGGACAGGAGTCTTACGAGGAAGCTGAAAGACTTGCTTCCACCATAAGGATCGGTGGACTTAATGTAGAGCTTGAGGAGCTTTCTTCTTCAGTCGTAGGAGCCCAGCTTGGTTCTCAGGCAATAAAGACTTCATTCATGGCGGCAGGAATAGGAATTGCCCTTATCATGCTCTTTATGATATGTGTGTACTGGGTGCCCGGTCTTGCTTCTGCTTTTGGCCTCATTCTTTATACAGAGATCGTGATAGGGCTTATCAAGGCTTTCGACATTACGCTTACACTGCCCGGTATAGCAGGTATCATCCTCTCCATCGGTATGGCAGTTGACGCAAACGTTATCATATTTGCCAGGATCAGGGAGGAGATCGCAAAGGATGTTTCGGTTTCCACAGCAATGAGAACCGGCTACAGCAAGGCACTTTCAGCCATCATAGATGGAAACGTGACCACATTGATAGCGGCTGCTATTCTTGGTATAAGAGGCACCGGTACGGTACAGGGCTTTGCGGTAACGCTGGCTCTTGGTATCGTGGTATCCATGTTTACGGCTCTTATTATAACCCGTCTCATAATGAACGGCTTCTACGGTGTAGGGGTCAAGAGTGAGAAGTTCTACGGCAGGGCAAAGGAGAGAAAGATCCTGGATATCGTAAAGAACAGAAAGATCTTTGTTGCAATCTCCATAATCCTTGTTCTTTCGGCGCCTGTTATGATGATAGTCAACAGCACCTCCATAGGTCACCCTCTCAACTACTCACTTGAGTTCTTAGGAGGAACTTCAACCACCATTGATATAGGTGAGGATATGACTCTCGACAGACTTGAGAGCGAAGTTAAGCCTCTTGTGGCTGAGGTTACAAAGGACAACGATATCAATATCTCCAATGTAGAAGGAAGCAAGGTTAATATCAGGACAAGATCCTTAAGCCTTGAGGAAAGAGAGGCGCTCACCGCAACTCTTACGGACAGCTTCTCCCTTGCTGAAGAGGATATTGAAATGGAGAATATATCCGCTACGATCTCAAGCGAGATGCAGGCGGATGCAATCTGGGCTTCGGTAGTTGCCCTGATCTGCATGCTGATCTATATCTGGATCAGATTCAGGGATGTAAGGTTCGGCGCGGCCTCCGTTATAGCGCTGCTCCATGATGCCCTGGTAATAGTAAGCTGTTACGCCATAACGAGGATCTCCGTAGGCGGAACCTTTATAGCGGCCATACTTACGATAATCGGTTATTCCATCAACGCAACGATAGTTATCTTTGACCGTATAAGAGAGAACTTAAGGAGCATGGGCAAGGCTGCTCCGGAGGAGATAGTGAATAAGTCGGTGACACAGACCCTTTCCAGGTCGGTATTCACTTCACTTACCACTTTCATTACGGTTCTTATGCTCTATATCCTTGGTGTTGCAAGTATCCGTGATTTTGCCCTGCCTCTCATGGTAGGCGTTATCTGCGGTACTTATTCATCAATCTTCCTTGCAGGTAATCTGTGGTACATCTTCAGACAGATAAAGACTGCCAAGACAAAGAAATAACATAGGTTATCAGAAACTGAATAATTATAGTAAACGACAAAACTCTTTTTGTTTTGTCGTTTACCGCGCCGGATTTTGGCCGCTGAAAGCGGCATATTTCCTTACAAAATCCGGACGCATCCGCCGGAGG
>JAFPZU010000067.1 GCA_017417105.1 Lachnospiraceae bacterium
ACCAGCAGTACTTCCTCGACGAGCTCAACAAGTTCTACAAGCTCGACAAGCTCCACAAGCTCAAGCAGCAGCACTGCGCCGGCAGGAAGCGCATCAGGCAACCAGGCATCAGGAGGTACTTCAGGTGGGACGGGCTCCGCCGGCTCAACAAGCTCCACAAGCTCTTCAAGCTCGTCGGCCTCATCAAATTCCGCAGGGGGTAACTCAAGCGTAAGTGAGAACAGTACTCCAGCTCCGACCACAAACACTACGGCAGGCAACGGACCTACAAGGATAATAAACTATAATTATTATAATACCCATCCGGTCATCACTAACCGGATTGACACCTACAGCCAGAGCCTTACGGAAAAGCTTTCCGGCCCGTACAAGGGAGGGTATTACGGCTCCTTCAGCGGAAGCGGTAACTTAAAGGTTTCTCTTCCGTCGGGATATTGATCTCACATCATGCTTTTACAGATCTCAAACGTAAAAAAATCATTTGACGGCGAGGAAGTGCTGAAGGAATGCTCCTTTCATATAGAGGAGAATGAAAAGTGCGCCTTAGTCGGGGCAAACGGCACCGGAAAGAGTACCCTCTTAAAGATAATAGCCGGAGTGCTTGATGCGGATTCGGGAAATGTCACGTCAAAGAGCGGGACGAGGATCGGTTATCTTGCCCAGCAGGAGGCTGTTAAATCCGAAAACTCCATCTGGGATGAGCTTATGAGCTCAAAACAGGCTCTTCTTGATGAAGAGGCAGAGTTAAGGCGCCTTGAAAAAAAGATGCAGGAGCTTACGGGGGACGATCTGAAGTCTGCCATGAACCGGTATTCCGATCTTTCCCATCACTTTGAGATGAATAACGGCTTTGCCATTAAGTCCGAGGTTACAGGGGTCTTAAAGGGACTTGGATTTTCAGAGGATGAGTTTAATAAGATAATCGGAACCCTATCCGGAGGGCAGAAGACCAGAGTTGCTCTTGCAAAGCTCCTTCTGACTAACCCCGAGCTTATAATGCTTGATGAGCCCACAAACCATCTTGACTTAAATTCCATAGAGTGGCTTGAAGGCTTTCTTTCAGCCTACAGGGGCGCAGTTTTAGTTGTGGCTCATGACAGATATTTTCTTGACAAGATAGCAACCAAGGTCGTGGATCTTGATAACGGGATCGCCCATACCTATCAGGGAAATTACACGGCATTTTCCGAGAAGAAGAAGGCATTAAGGGATGCCGCCTTGAGAGCTTATATGAACCAGCAGGCGGAGATCGCCCATCAGGAACAGGTTATAGATAAGCTTAAATCCTTTAACCGGGAAAAGTCTATTAAAAGGGCGGAATCAAGAGAGAAGATGCTTGATAAGATAGAACGACTTGATAAGCCCATGGATATTAATGATGCCATGAAGCTTAAGATAACTCCTTCAATAATTTCAGGGAAGGATGTTCTTGCCGTCAGGGATCTTTCAAAATCCTATACCGAAACGCCATTATTCGCCGGAGTGAACTTAGATGTTACAAGAGGAGAGAGGGTAGCGGTCATAGGTAATAACGGCACGGGAAAGACCACGCTACTAAAGATCCTTACGGGACTTACGGACGCAGATGAAGGGTATTTTGATCTTGGAACTAACGTAAAGATCGGATACTACGATCAGGAGCATCAGGTGCTGCATCCTGAAAAGACCCTGTTTCAGGAGATGTCTGATGACTTCCCTTCAATGGATAATACCAGGATAAGGAACACTCTGGCGGCGTTTTTATTCTACGGAGATGATGTCTTCAAGCAGGTGTCTGCACTCTCCGGAGGGGAGAGAGGGAGACTCAGCCTTGCAAAGCTCATGCTCTCAAAGGCGAATTTCCTGATCCTTGACGAGCCTACAAACCATCTGGACGCAACCTCAAAGGAGATCCTTGAGAATGCACTGAACGAGTATGAGGGTACGCTTCTCTATGTCTCCCACGACAGGTATTTCATCAATCAGACTGCAACAAGGATTCTGGAGCTTTCGAATAAAAGCTTCACGAGCTATCCGGGAAACTATGATTATTATCTTGAAAAGAAGGCTCAGAAGGCAGAGGCTGAAAGCGGCGGAAGAGCCGGTAATGGTGGCAGCACAAGCCCTGCAGCATCCGGCAGCGCAAATGTAAACGGGACAGAAGGTGGAGCTGCAAGCGATTCAAAGCTTTCCTGGCAGGAGCAGAAAGCAGCGGAGGCCGCTAAAAGAAAACGGGAAAACCGTATAAATAAGATAGAAGAGGAGATAGCCGGGATAGAAGACAGGCTTAACGCTATCGACAGCGAAATGTCGGATCCTGCGGTTGCAACAGATGCAAAAAAACTCACCGAACTTTCAAACGAGTCCGGTGAGCTTCATGAAACTCTTGATAAACTCTATGAAGAGTGGGATGAGCTGAATTCTTAAGGGCTGTACCCGCAACCAAAGTTTACGTCAAAACACCAGACAGGCTGCTTTGACAGGTCTGTTCCGGGTTATTTCAAAAGTCCTTCCAACGTCTCCCTGATCTTCTTTATAAATTCCTCCGTGTTGCATACATGAATGTCTGTAAGGGTTGTAAGATTCACAAGATCCTTTGTCATATAGCCGGATTCAATGGTCGAAAGAGTTGCTTTTTCAAGCTTGTCGGCGTAGTCGCAAAGATCCGGCAGGGAATCGAATTCACCTCTTTTTCTAAGGGCTCCGGACCAGGCGAAGATTGTTGCCACAGGATTTGTGGAGGTTTCTTCACCCTTTAAGTGCTTGTAGTAATGCCTCTGAACGGTGCCGTGGGCAGCCTCATATTCATAGACACCCTTGGGGGATACGAGAACAGAGGTCATAAGGGCAAGGGAGCCGCAGGCTGAGCTTACCATGTCGCTCATTACGTCTCCGTCGTAATTCTTGCATGCCCAGATGAAGCCTCCGTCGGATTTCATGACGCGCGCCACCGCATCATCTATAAGAGTGTAGAAGTAGGTGATGCCGGCCGCTTCAAATTTTGTCTTATATTCCTCATCATACATCCTCTGGAAGATGTCTCTGAACTCACCGTCGTATTTCTTGGAAATAGTGTCCTTTGAAGCAAACCATAGATCCTGTTTAGTGGAAAGAGCATATTCAAAGCAGGTCTTTGCAAAAGAGCTTACGGATTCATCCGTGTTATACATAGCCTGCAGGACACCGGGTCCTTCAAAGTCAAAAACCTTCTGCCTTGTCTCGTTTCCGTTGCTGTCGGTGAATACAAGCTCGGCGCTTCCTGCACCCTCTATCCTTATCTCGGTGTTCTTGTAGACATCGCCGTAAGCATGACGGGCAAGGGTTATGGGTTTTTTCCAGCTCTTCACATTGGGCTCTATCCCCTTTACCTGAATTGGAGCGCGGAAAACGGTTCCGTCAAGAAGCGCCCTTATGGTGCCGTTAGGGCTTTTGTACATTTTCTTAAGGTCATATTCTTCAACCCTTTTCTGATTTGGGGTTATAGTGGCACATTTGACCGCAACGCCGTATTTTAAGGTGGCCTCGGCAGATTCTATGGTAACCTTATCATCGGTTTCATCTCTCTTTTTCATACCGAGATCGTAGTATTCGGTCTTAAGCTCTACAAAGGGGGAGATAAGATCATCCTTAATATACTGCCAGAGTATCCTCGTCATTTCATCCCCGTCCATCTCGACAAGGGGGGTAGTCATCTTTATCTTTTCCATTTTTAACTCCTTAGATCTTTAATATGCTTTGACACGCATTTGCTAAAAAATTATAATAAATTGCATGAGTGAAAATGTCAAAAGAAACGTTGTATCCTGGGTACTGTTCAGCGCACTGGCGGTGCGATGAATTGTAACGTATCTTGCAAACAGGCGGCGCGTGATGGCAAAGGATGATTTTCAGAATGTCTTAAAGGGCAAAAAGATCCCCATACTGACTCTCGACAATAAATGGTACAGGCTTTTCGAGAAGACCATGACCCCTGAGATGAAAAAGCTCGAGGGGCGTATTAATGAACTCTTGAAAGAGCAGGGGCGGATCACCAATGAGGTAAAGGATTTAAAAAAGATAAAGAACAACCTCATGAACGAGATCGTTGCCAATATGCCGGAAGAAGGCGGAACCATAGATGCGGCTCATCAGAAAAAGATCGATGAGAGCAAGAAGATGATCGATCAGGTGAATGCCCGTATGGCAGAATACGACGACAAGATCCTGGATCTTCCGAGGATGATAGACGAGGAAAACTTCAAGCTCATGCTCCTTTCCATGGAGATCTGCTATGATGAGTTTCTGTCCAATACCGAGGACATCGAGGATATCAGCGCCTGGATCAAGGCCATGCGCATGGATCTTAAGAGGAATATCATAAAGAAGCAGCAGATGGAGGTGAAGAATGTCGAGCTTTACAGCTATATGAACGATATCTTCGGCTCCGAGGTCATAAACCTCTTTGACATCAAATATGACATAGAGGACAAAAAGCGGCAGCTTATGGAGGCCGCCGAGGCGAAAGCCGAGAAAAAGCGTCTGGAGGAAGCAAAGGAGAGGGCAGAAAAGAATATGGCGGGAGGTGCATAGATGATACCGGTGCTTACGGCTGCTTTAATGCAGGAGGCAGACAGGAAAACACAGGAGGAAACGGGAATACCGCAGTGCGTTCTGATGGAAAGAGCGGCGCTTGCAGCCTATGACGTTATTACAAAGCTTAAGGGATACGAGGGTGCAAGCTATCTCATAGTCTGCGGTCCGGGGAATAACGGCGGGGACGGCGTGGCTCTTGCAAGGATCCTTTGCGAGAGGGATCTGATCCCCGATATAGTGCTCCTGGGAGATGAGAATAAGAGAAGCGAAGGCTTAAAGCAGCAGCTTGAGCTTATTAAAAAGATATACCCCGAGGTGAAGATAAATAGCAGGATCCCGGATGAAGTCTATGACATCGTGGTGGATGCGATCTTCGGGATCTCGCTTAACAGAAAGATCGAAGGTGTTTTTGCGGAAGCTGTAGAGTATATTAACAGGGCTCATATGCTCGGCGCCTATGTGGTGGCGCTTGATGTCGCCTCCGGGATAGACGCTTCCACGGGACAGATCCAGAAGGATCTTACGGTAATGGCCGACAGGACGGTAGCCTTTGCCTCTTTCAAGGTAGGGCATCTTTTATTCCCCGGAGCCTTATACTCAGGGGAGGTTACCTTAAAGGACATAGGGATCCCCTCATCACATCTTGAGGAGGGAGCGGATATCCATATCTATCACGACGGAGAGATAGCCCTGCCTGCAAGAAGTCCCTACACCAATAAGGGCTCCTATGGAAAGATCCTTATTATCGCAGGTTCCAAGGGAATGGCGGGAGCTGCGATCCTCTGCGCAGAAGCTGCCATGAGATCGGGGTCTGGAATGGTCAGGATCTACACCGATGAGAGCAACCGACAGATAGTACAGACGGCGCTTCCTGAAGCCATAGTCTCAACCTATGACGTTAATATGGACGAAGAAGCCCTTAAAAAGGCTATCGACTGGTGTGATGCCATAGCCATAGGTCCCGGGCTTTCCGATTCGGATTCAGCCAGGGAGATACTTAAATATGTGATAAAGAATGCCGACGTGCCCTCCGTCATGGATGCGGATGCGCTGAACATCTTATCTTCCGACGTTGACATGCTGGCAGAAGCCGTGTCCGACGTTATTATTACTCCCCATCTAGGTGAGATGGCCCGTCTTACGGGTATCTCCGTGGAGGAGATCTCGGCTCATCTCATCTCGACGGCAAGAGACTTTTCCAAGTCCTATGGAGTCATAACCGTATTAAAGGATGCAAGGACAGTCATAGCGTCCCCAAAGGGGCAGGTGGTAATAAATACAAACGGCAACAACGGCATGGCTACCGCAGGCTCCGGGGATGTGCTGACCGGAATGATAGCCTCCATAAGGGGCAGGGAGGATTCAAGCTTTACTGCGGCGTCCTTAGGCTGTGCCCTCCACGGAAGAGCGGGAGATGAAGCCTGCGCGGCACTGGGGGCCGACCACATGCTGGCAGGGGATATAATAAAATACATAAGGTGATAAGGAAATGAAAGAGAATAAAAGACTGTATCTTAAGATCGATCTTGATGCCATAAGGTTCAACATGGAGAGCATGCATAATCACATAAAGCCCGGGACAAAGATGCTTGCCGTCATTAAATCAGATGCTTACGGTCACGGGGCGGTGGCTGTTGCCAGAGAGATAGAGGATCTTGACTACCTCTGGGGTTTTGCGGTCGCTACCGATGAGGAAGCCATGATCTTAAGGCATAACGATATAGAAAAACCCATTCTGGTTTTAGGCTACACTTTCAAGGAGAGCTACCGGGAGATCATTGCGAACGATATAAGGCCTGTGGTATTTAAGGAAGATATGGCGCAGGAGCTTTCCGAGGAAGCCATCATGCAGGGAAGACGGGTCTATATACATATAGCAGTTGAAACCGGCATGGGACGTATCGGAGTGAATACGGATGATGAGGGCGTCGAGCTTGTAAAGAAGATAGCCGGTATGAGAAACCTGGTTACGGAAGGAATATTCACCCACTTCGCCCAGGCTGATATGACCGATAAGACTCATACCTACAAGCAGATGGAAAAGTTCAATAATTTCGTGGAGAGACTTCATGGCGAGGGGGTGAACTTCTGGCTTGAGCATTCGTCCAACTCCGCAGGCATAGTGGAGATAAGGGAAGCCAATATGGATATGGTAAGGGCGGGGATCACGATGTACGGACTCTGGCCTTCGGCAAACGTCATGCATTCCATAGAGTTAAGACCCGCACTTGCCCTGAAATCACATATAGTTTATATTAAGGAGGTTGCGCCCGGATACGAGGTTAGCTATGGGGGCACCTGGAGAGCAAAGAGGAGATCCAGGATAGCGACTATTCCCGCAGGCTACGGGGACGGCTACCCCAGGGGATTATCAAACTCCGGCTACGTTCTGGTCCAGGGGAGAAAGGCTCCCATAGTCGGAAGGGTCTGCATGGATCAGGTGATGGTAGATATTACCGATATCCCCGAGGCTCACGATTATGACGAGGTGACGCTTATAGGCCGGGACGGGGAGGAAGAGATCACGGTTGAGACATTGGCTTCCATGTTCGGCGGATTTAATTACGAGATCGTATCCTGCTTTACGAAAAGGGTTCCGAGGGTTTATTACAGAAGCGGAGTGCCCGTTGCTACGATGAACTACTTTTCGGACACTTCAACAGTGGATTTTTGATATATGGAGCTGCCTAAATTTCTGCGTCCGAAGGAAGAGGACGAGGATAAGTACGAAAACGAGATAAAGTCCATAGTGAGCGAGGGCGCCGATACCGGTGAGCTTGAGGAGACCGAGGCGAAGATGATAGAGAGGGTCTTCGAGCTTGACGACAAGGAAGCCCACGATATCATGACCCACCGGGAAGAGATGAGCGCGATAGAGGATGTTACAAGCCTTTCTGATTGCATAGATATTATCCTTGACGGCGCAAATTCAAGGTATCCCGTGTATCACGAGAATATAGACGACATCCTTGGCATCGTTCACATGAAGGATGTTATGAAGGCAGGGCGGGACAAGGCTTTGCTTGAAAAAAGCATCGGGGAGATCGAGGGACTTATAAAGCCGGCGGACTTTGTGCCGGAGACCAGGAAGATAGACGAGCTCTTTGCCATGATGCAGTCAAAGAAGACACACATGGTGATAGTCGTTGATGAATACGGGCAGACCTCGGGGCTTGTTACCCTTGAGGATATCTTAGAAGAGCTTGTGGGAGATATCCTTGATGAATACGATGATGACGAGGCCGATATAAGGAAGATCGGCGGCGGAGCCTTTATTGTCAAAGGGCTTACACCGCTTACGGATATAGAGGAAAAGATAGGGATCAGTTTTGGAGACAGCGAGGTGGAGACATTGAACGGATTTCTCACGTCGGTACTGGGACATGTGCCGAGATCAGGCGAGATCTTTGAGACCGACTATGGCGGGTATAACTTCCATGTGATTTCGATAAGCAATCATGTGATTCAGTCGGTCAGGATAAAGAAAAAAGAGATAATTTAAGGAGAGAAAATCATGTCAGGACATTCAAAATTTGCAAATATCAAGCACAAAAAGGAAAAGAACGATGCAGCCAAAGGTAAGATCTTTACCATTATAGGAAGAGAGATCGCGGTTGCAGTCAAAGAAGGCGGCCCGGATCCTGCGAATAACTTTAAGCTCGCAACCGTTATAGCCAAGGCGAAGGCAAATAACATGCCTAACGATACCATAGAGCGCGGCATCAAGAAGGCCTCAGGCGAGGGCGGCAACGTAAACTATGAGTACTGTACTTATGAGGGATATGGACCTGCGGGCCTCGCGATCATTGTAAACGCCCTTACGGATAATAAGAACCGTACCGCGGCCTCTGTCAGGGCAGCTTTTTCCAAGGGAAAGGGCAACATGGGAACTCCCGGCTGCGTTTCCTTTATGTTTGATGAGAAGGGTCAGATCATAGTAGATAAGGAAGAGTGCGAGATGGAAGCCGATGACCTTATGATGATCTCCCTTGATGCAGGAGCAGAGGATTTTAAGGAAGAAGATGATTCCTATGAGATAATAACCGATCCCGCGGATTTCGATACGGTCCGTGAGAAGCTTGAGAAAGAGGGAGTCGTTATGGCATCTGCAGAGGTTGCCATGCTTCCCCAGAACTACGTGAGCGTAGACAGCGAGGAGGATAAGACAGCTCTTACAAGGCTTCTTGATCTCCTTGATGATGATGACGATGTACAGGCGGTATTCCATAACTGGGACGAGTAATTAATGGATAGTGGCGCACTGCTCCTGCCGGAGCCCTTTTCCGAAAAGAATATAGACGGGTCTCCGATCACAAAAGCTTCAGAGGGCAGGGCGCTTTTTAAGAACTCCGGGGCAAAAGAACGGCAAACAGCCGGGAGAAGAAGCGGAACTCCGGGATACAACGAACCGGTTTATAACCCGCCGCTTCAGACTACACCGTCTCAGGCTTATAATTCGCCGGTTCAAACTGCGCCGCCTCAGGCATATAACACGCCGGTTCAGGCTCCGCCAACCCAGAGCATACCGGTTCAGAACATGCCCGTTTATGGTGGTATGATGCAGAGTGCTCCGCCCTATGATCCCGAAAAATATGATCCTCCGGTTGATGAGAAGCCGGGGATGATAAAGAATCCGCTTCCTGTGCCGCCGGTGAAGAAGAAGGCAGCAATGGATTACGATATGGACGATACCGGGTACGGAGACTATGACAGTCCTCTGCCCGAAATCCCTGATGGCGGGGAGAATGCTTCCATGGAAGCCTATGGGGACTACGATTATGGGGATGAAGGCTTTGACGGAGCTTCTTCCGGTTCATATGATGATTACGGTTTTGCAGATGACAGCGAAGATCCCTCAGGCGGCGGATTCGGGGGCAGCGACAGTGATGACGGATACTACGGCTTTGACGATGAGGAGTCCGGGGTATCGGATGGCTTTGATGATGAGGAGTTCGGATCATCGGATTCCTTTGACAAAATGCCGGGAGCGCCTGATTCCGCCTTTGATGACGGTGATGCTTTCGGCGCCGGAAGCGATGACTTCCCACCGGAGGATGGAGGCTACGGAGATTACGATGACGGCGGGGCGGATGCCGGCTCTGATTCAGACTATGGAGACTATGACAGCGGATCGGATAGTTCTTCAGACTACTACTGATCCGGATAAATAAAGATGAAACTATATATAAGATCTCCTTTGGAGATAAGCCATTACAAGTTCATAAGCGAAAAGATAACCCGGGGTGTCAGGCTTGCCGTTCTTGCTGATCTTCACAACTGTATGTGCGAGGACGGGGGAAGGCACCTTTTTGAGGTGATAGATTCTGAGCATCCGGATATTATCATAATAGCCGGGGATATGGTTGACGGAGGAAATATCACAACGCCTGCGCCTGCAATGAAGCTTGTGAAGCTTCTGCATGATAATTATCCCGTAATCTACGGAATGGGAAACCATGAGAGAAAGATCTTCGTGGGCGAAAAGATGGGATGGTCAAGAAAGGTGCTTAAGGAGGGACTTAAGGAAGCGGATCTTAAGATTTTAAGCGATTCCTATAAGATACTTAAAGATACGGGAATAAAGGTGTCCTGTCTGGATCTTTCCATTGATTACTTCGGGCGGGTCTCAAATCCCACTCTTGATGAGAGTCAGATAAGGGAGAAGCTGGGAGAGCTTGATGAGAATTATTATAACATCATGATCGCCCATGATCCCCAGTATTTTGAGGCTTACAGTGATTACGGATCTGACCTTGTGCTTTCCGGTCATATGCATGGCGGGATCATAAGATTTCCGTTTCTGGGAGGCTTTATCTCCCCAAAGCTTAAGCTGTTTCCGAAGTATGATGCGGGTTTATTCAAAAGGAAAAACTCGACCATGATAATATCGAAGGGACTTGGAACCCACACGATCCACGTAAGGGTAAATAATCCCACAGAGCTTGTGATAGTAGATCTTGATAAAAATAACGCTCCCATGGACTGCGAAGTGGACAAGGACAAAGGAATATGAGCGAGCTGGAATTCAAGCTTGAAAAATTTGAAGGGCCTCTTGACCTTCTGCTCCACCTTATCGATAAGAACAAGGTGGACATATACGATATTCCCATAGCAATTATTACGGAGCAGTACATGGAGTATCTGGGGCAGATGAAGGAAGATGACTACGACATGGATACAATGTCGGAGTTTCTTGTGATGGCTTCAACCCTGCTTGATATCAAGTGCAGAATGCTGCTTCCCAAGGAAAAGGATGAGGAGGGGGAAGAGATCGATCCCAGAACGGAGCTTGTACAGAGACTCCTTGAGTATAAGATCTACAAGTATGCCTCTTTAGAGCTTCGGGACATGAGCGTTGATGCGGGACGGGCAATTTATAAGGGGAGCTCCATGCCTAAGGAAGTCACGGAGCAGGAGATCCCGATAGATATAAACAAGCTGGTGGGCGATACCACTCTTCAGAAGCTGAACTCCATTTTTGACGAGCTTATGAAGAGGCAGGAGAATAAGATCGATCCCGTCAGGTCAAAATTCGGCACCATTGAAAAGGAAGAGGTGGATGCCGAGGCAAGAGCCGTATATATAAGACAGTTCGCAAGAGGGAGAGAGCGGTTTTCCTTCAGGGAGCTTCTTAAGGAAAGCGGGAGCAAGGCAGAGATAATAATATCCTTCCTCTGCATCCTTGAGATGATAAAGAACGGAGAGGTGGAAGCAAAACAGGCTTCCATAGAAGATGACATAGAGATTGTCGTTAAGGCAATAAAAGATGAAGATAATGATGATAAGGAAGAGGTTAACGGATAATGGAAATAGCTGAACTTAAACCTGTCATAGAGGGAGTTCTGTTTGCCACCGGAGATGCGGTATCAGTCGAAAAGCTGGCAGAGATCGCGGAGTGTACAAAGGAAGAAGTGAATGAAGCTGCGGAGCTTCTTACCAAGGATCTGTCAAAGGCAGGCCGGGGGATCATGCTGGTTCATGTGGAGGATAAGCTCCAGCTTTGCACCAAGACGGAGCTGTATCCTTATCTTTCAAAGCTTACAAAGACCAAGAAGGATCTTACTTTAACCGACGTACAGCTTGAAACTCTTTCCATAGTAGCCTACAAACAGCCGGTCACAAAGCTTCAGGTGGAGAATATAAGAGGGGTGAACTCGGATCATGCCGTGAACAGGCTGGTGGAATTCGGCCTTGTCAAGGAGCTTGGAAGGCTTGAGGGACCCGGACGGCCTCTGCTTTTCGGGACAACGGATGAATTCCTGCGGGCCTTCGGGGTTGATTCCTTAGACGATCTGCCGGAGATAGCGCCGGAGCATGTTGAAGAATTCAGGGAAGAAGCCGAAGAGGAAGCCGAAGAAAGGCTCAGTGTGAAAGTGTGATAAGAAAAAGGATGATATATCAGCCTATTTGTGATAGAATAGAAATACTGTGAAACTTTCCGGAGGTTTTCCGGATTTCAGTATTATAGAAATCTATTATATGGAGGTAAAAGATGAGCAATCTCACAACAAGCTCAGCGGGCAGAAGGATAGCATCCCTGCTCGACGAAAACAGTTTCGTTGAGATCGGCGCCAAGGTTTTGGCCCGCAGCACCGATTTCAATCTCGAGACAAAAAAAGCTCCCGGCGACGGGGTCATGACGGGCTACGGTCTCATCGACGGCAATCTCGTGTATGTGTACAGCCAGGATTCTTCAGTCCTTGGCGGCGCAGTAGGAGAGATGCATGCGAAGAAGATCGTGAACCTGTATCACATGGCGATGAAGACAGGAGCTCCAGTTATCGGACTCATTGATTCTGCAGGAATGAGGCTTGAGGAGGCAACGGACGCGCTCAACGCATTCGGACGCATCTATCACAATCAGGCTCTGGCATCCGGTGTTATTCCCCAGATCACGGCGATCTTCGGAAACTGCGGAGGCGGGCTTGCCCTTATTCCCGGCCTTACGGACTTCACATTCATGGAGGAGACGAAAGCAAAGCTCTTTGTGAACTCTCCCAATGCGATAAAGAACAACTATGAGGAGAAGAAGGACACGGCGGCCGCTGCTTTCCAGAGCAAGGATGCAGGTCTTGTGGACTTTACGGGAAGTGAGGACGAGATACTTGCAAATATCAGAGAGCTTGTTTCATTCCTTCCTTCAAATAATGAAGAAGAAGCACTCATGGACTGCGATGATGATCTTAACCGTGCATCTTCAGTGATAAGCGCCTGTGCCGGTGACACCGGTGCGGCTCTTGCCGAGATCGCTGACAACAATGCGTTCCTTGAAGTAAAGGGAGCATACGGAAGAAGCATCGTCTGCGGCTTCATAAGGCTTAACGGCGCAACCATAGGTTGCATTGCCAACAGAACGGAGATCACGGGAGAGGACGGAAAGCCCGAAAAGACTTTCGAGCCTGTACTTTGCCCTAAGGGAGTGAGAAAGGCAACTGATTTCGTTAAGTTCTGCGATGCCTTCGAGATCCCGATCTTAACCCTTACAAATGTAAAGGGCTACGGCACCAGTGAGTATTCCGAAAAGCATATCGCAAGGGAAGCTGCAAAGCTTACGGCTGCCTTTGCAGAAGCTACGGTGCCTAAGGTTAACGTATATATTAAAGAGGCTTTCGGCACAGCAGCCGTTGTTATGAACTCAAAGGCTATAGGCGCGGATTACACCTATGCCTGGGAGAATGCAAAGATTGGCTCCATGGATGCGAAGCATGCTGCCGAGATCATGTATGCAGGAGAGGACGCAAAGGTCATCTCCGAGAAAGCAAAGGAATATGAAGCGCTTCAGACAAGCGCGGAGTCAGCAGCTGCCAGAGGCTATGTTGATACGATAATAGCTCCCGCCGATACAAGGAAGTACGTTATCGGAGCATTTGAGATGCTGTACACAAAGAGAGAAGACAGGCCTGACAAAAAGCACGGCGCTGTCTGAGGAAAGGACTTACCGGACATGAAAAGTATGATAAGAAAAGCAATAGCGTTCCTGATGTTCGCTGCTCTTTCTATATCTGTCACCGGCTGTGGGGGCAGTGAGCCTGACCTTCCCATAACCGAGATGTCCATGGCTGAAGCAAGGGGCATACTCGGAGGCATTAGCAGCACCGATGCAGAGTCTGCCGCGGAGCTTATGGAAATGGATGACAGAGAGGTGGAGGATTTCTTCAAGCAGTACGGATACTCCATAGACGGCGGAGCGTTCAAGAACGGACTTGACGGATGGATGAGCCTTTCCGAGGAATTCGGCGAGATACTTTCCATCTCGGAGCCTGTCATGACATCCAACTCAAAAGAGATCATCGCAACCTTCGATATAAACGGATCAAGAAGGACTGGAGCCTGTGTTATTGTCATGGATCACAGGAATAAGATAACCTCTATCACGACGAGCGCAGAATACACTCTGGCGGAGGATATGGAAAAAGCAGGACTCAACACCCTTCTGGGGATGGGGACGACATTCTGCATTCTGATCTTCCTGTCGCTCATCATAAGCCTGTTCAAGCTTCTTCCTAACGGAGCTGCAAGCCAGGCTAAACAGGAGAAGATGGCCGCACCGGTTGAGAATGCGGTGAGCCAGATAGCAGAAAGAGAAGAGCTTGCTTCCTCAGCTTCGGATGAAGGAGAGCTCATCGCGGTAATAACGGCTGCCATAGCCGCATACGAAGCAGCAAACGGCAGCAGCGCAGGAAGTGACGGTTTTGTAGTACGCTCCATCAGGAGACATTATTGATTAAGGAGAAAAAAGATGAAAAACTATACCATTACAGTAAACGGAACGACATATGATGTAAGCGTAGAGGAGACCGGTGCTTCTGGCGCAGCAGCAGCTCCCGCACCCAAGGCAGCAGCACCTGCACCCAAGGCCGCAGCTCCCGCTCCCAAGCCCGCAGCTTCTGCAGGCGCAGGCGGCGTAGAGGTTAAGGCCGGAGCTGCTGGAAAGGTATTCAAGCTTGATACCAAGGTTGGTGATACCGTTAAGAAGGGTGATCCCGTTGTTACTATCGAAGCCATGAAGATGGAGATACCCGTTGTTGCTCCTCAGGACGGCACGGTAGCAAGCATTGACTGCTCCGTAGGCGATCCCTGTGAATCAGGACAGGTACTGGCGACACTTAACTAATAGTCTGACTTGGAGGTCAAAACATGTCATATATTGCTAATACTCTGAGCAATCTTGCCCAGCAGTCAGCATTCGCGACAATGAGTGTTGGAAACATCATAATGATCGTCGTGGCCTGTATCTTTTTATATCTGGCCATCGCGAAGGGATTTGAACCCCTGCTTCTGGTACCCATAGCTTTCGGTATGCTGCTGGTCAATATCTATCCGGATATCATGAAAGAAGGCGGATTGCTTTATTTCTTCTTCAAACTTGATGAGTGGGCCATACTGCCTTCACTCATATTCATGGGAGTAGGCGCCATGACGGACTTCGGTCCCCTTATAGCCAATCCCAAAAGCTTCTGGCTTGGAGCCGCTGCTCAGTTCGGTATCTTTGCCGCTTATTTCGGAGCCATTGCCATGGGCTTTAACGACAGAGCTGCAGCAGCTATTTCCATCATCGGAGGAGCTGACGGACCTACATCGATCTTCCTTGCATCAAAGCTTGGACAGACAAATATCATGGGACCTATCGCCGTTGCGGCATATTCCTATATGTCACTGGTGCCCATTATCCAGCCTCCCATAATGAAGGTTCTTACAACAAAGAAAGAAAGATCCATCAAGATGGAGCAGCTTCGTCCTGTATCCAAGCTTGAAAAGATCCTTTTCCCCATCATTGTTTCCGTAGTAGTATCACTGATCCTGCCTACAACGGCTCCCCTTATCGGAATGCTGATGTTAGGAAATCTCTTCCGTGAGTCAGGCGTGGTACGTCAGCTTCAGGAGACAGCATCAAACGCGCTCATGTATATCGTTGTTATCCTTCTCGGTACCTCGGTAGGCGCTACGACATCAGCAGAGGCTTTCCTTAATGCCACAACCTTAAAGATCGTGGCTCTGGGACTTATTGCATTCATGTTCGGTACGGCCGCAGGCGTCCTTTTGGGCAAGCTCATGTGCGCATTTACCGGAGGCAAGATCAATCCGCTGATCGGATCCGCGGGAGTTTCTGCCGTGCCTATGGCGGCTCGTGTGTCGCAGAAGGTCGGCGCAGAGGAGGATCCCACAAACTTCCTGCTCATGCATGCCATGGGACCTAACGTTGCCGGTGTTATAGGTACCGCAGTCGTTGCAGGAACGTTCATGGCGGTCTTTGGGATTGTCTGATGCGTTTCATAACCGGCGTAGATATTATTGTATAAATGGAGGATAAATAAATGGCAGAAAATGCAAAGAAAGTAGGCATTACCGAGACGATATTGCGTGATGCGCACCAGTCTCTTATTGCTACAAGAATGCCCACCGAGGTTATGCTTCCCATCCTTGATACCATGGATAAGGTAGGCTATCACTCAGTAGAGATGTGGGGCGGAGCTACATTTGATTCCTGTCTCAGATTCCTGAAAGAGGATCCCTGGGAGAGGCTTAGAAAGATAAAAAAGGGCATGCCCAATACCAAGCTTCAGATGCTCTTCAGAGGACAGAATATTTTGGGATACAGCCATTATTCTGATGATGTTGTTGAGTATTTCGCTCAGAAGTCAGTTGCAAACGGCATAGATATAGTGCGTATCTTTGACTGCCTTAATGACTTGAGGAATCTTGAGACATCCGTTAAGGCTACAAAGAAGGAGGGCGGACACGCGCAGATCGCTCTTTCCTATACTCTTGGCGATGCTTATACCCTTGATTACTGGAAGCAGATAGCGAAGGATATCGAAAA
Source organism: Lachnospiraceae bacterium (assembly GCA_017417105.1). GTDB lineage: Bacteria > Bacillota > Clostridia > Lachnospirales > Lachnospiraceae > NK4A144. Next base: position 16,373 of record JAFPZU010000067.1, read on the forward strand.
CCTCGGCGCTGATTCGATCTGTATCAAGGATATGGCAGGACTTCTTCTTCCGCAGGCGGCATATGACCTGGTTACGGCGATGAAGTCAAACACCAAGCTTCCTATCCAGCTTCATACTCACTATACTTCAGGTGTTGCATCGATGACCTACATGAAGGCTATAGAAGCAGGTGTGGATGTTGTGGACTGTGCTTCATCACCTCTTGCAATGGGAACATCCCAGCCTGCAACCGAGGTTATAGTAAAGGCTCTGGAGGGAACGCCCTACGATACAGGCCTTAACATGGAGCTTCTTATAAAGGTAGCCAAGCACTTTGAGCCCTATCGTGAGGAGTGCCTTGCAAGCGGACTTCTTTCACCTAAGGTAATGGGTGTTAATATCAATACCTTAAGATATCAGGTTCCCGGCGGAATGCTCTCAAACATGATCAAGCAGCTTGACGAGCAGGGCAAGAGCGACAAGCTCAACGAGGTGCTTGAAGAGGTGCCCAGAGTCCGTAAGGATTTCGGTGAGCCTCCGCTTGTTACACCTTCTTCGCAGATAGTCGGAACCCAGGCCGTTATGAACGTCCTTATGGGTGAAAGATACAAGGTTGCTACAGAGCAGACAAAGGATCTTTGCAGAGGTAAGTACGGTCAGACCGTTAAGCCCATGAATGCAGAGGTTGTATCAAAGATCATTCCCGGCGAGACTCCCATAACCTGCAGACCTGCAGATCAGATCGAGCCTCAGATGGATCACTTCAGGGAGGAGACAAAGAAGCTTGTTGACAATCCGTCCGATGAGGATGTGCTGTCCTATGCTCTTTTCCCTCAGGTTGCCGCTGATTTCTTCAAATACAGGAGAGCTCAGCAGGAAGGAGTGGATCTTACAAAGGGAGATAAGGATTCAAAAGCTTATCCTGTCTGAACGATTTTGATATCTGTCGCTGTATTGTACCTGTTTTTGGGGGCAATACAGCGATTTTTTTATCATTTTTCCGTGAAAAAGTTTTCTTGTTTTTTTTGAAAAAACACGTGCTTTTTGTAAGCTTTTGTGTTAAAATTTCATCTGTTACTCACTCAATATTTGATGCAGCTTCAGGAGAGGTTTTTTGCGTATGGCAAGAAAGCAGGTTATTTCTAAAGAAGGTCTGATAGACGGAGCTTTCAGACTTGTGGAAGAGCAGGGAATAGGAGCGATGTCAGCCAGGAATCTGGCTAAATTCTGCGGGTGCTCTACACAGCCCATATTCAGGATATACAATACCATGGACGAACTCAAGGCAGATCTTATGCAGAAATGTTTTGATTTCTTCTCACAGTTCGTGCTGGATTTCGGGTCTGTTTCTGACAAGCCTTTTGTCAATCTTGGGATGTCCTATATCAGCTTTGCGAGGAAGTATCCAAATCTCTTTGCTGTCATCTTTGTGCTGGAGAACGGTACTGACAGAAATATGTACGATCTCGTAAACGGCGGAAGCCACGGTTTTGTTACGAAAGAGTACCGTAAGCTTAATGGCATGAGCCAGGATGCTTTTATGGTGCTTTTCATGAAGGTCTGGATCTTTATCCACGGCGCTGCCTGCATGGTCATAAAGGATGATTTTGATATGACCGAGGACGAGATAGTGAAGCTTCTGGAGGATACAATTTCCGCATTCTATGGCTGACGGATCCGATCTTTTCAGAAAGATAAATGAGAACTTTGCCCTTATGAGCAAGGGCAGAAAGGCTATCGCCCGTTTTATCAATAAAGAAACTGATACTGCTGCTTTCATGACTGCCGCAGAGCTGGGAGAAGCCTGCGGTGTCAGTGAATCAACAGTTGTAAGATTTGCTATGTATCTGGGGTTTGAAGGCTATCCCGAGTTTCAGAATGAGCTTTCAAAGATGGTTCGCGGCAAGCTTGTGACCGCAGGGCGCATAAGCGAAAAGACCCAGACAAAGAATTCTATAATAAAGTCAGTATTCCAGGCCGATGTCGAAAAGATGAACGAGACACTGGGGATCATTGACGAGGAGGCTTTTTCTGAAGCCTCGAAGCTTATCCAGAAAGCAAAGCATATTTATATAGTCGGGATCAAGAATTCTGCTCCCGTAGCCATGTATATCGCTTATTATCTGAAGATAATGAGACCTGATGTAAATTATGTCTCAGGACTTGATACGTCTGATCTCTTATCGTCAATATATCATATAGGCGACAAGGACTGCCTTATAGGAGTGAGCTTCCCCAGGTATTCCGTTCACACCCTGAGAGCGATGGAATATGCAAACGAACGAAATGCAGGGATAATCGCCTTAACAGACAGCGAAGATTCTCCCTGCCGTATGTATTCCCATATACTTCTCTGCGCCAGAACGGAGGAAGTATCAATAGCCCAGAGCATGGCGGCTCCCATGAGCCTTGCCACATCCCTTGTTGCTGAGGTGTTCTCTGAAAACCGTGATTCCGCCATGAGGAATATAACCGGGATAGAAGAGGTATACTCTGAGTACGGTTCGGAAAGCCGTGATGATCTTGAGCTTGTGAACACAAGAAAGATCTATAATTATCCGGAGATAAACTTTAATGGATGAGACAGATGTCCTTATTATAGGAGCAGGTCCTGCCGGGATGATGGCAGCAATAACTGCAGCCGGACGTGGAAGAAGGGTCATTCTCATCGAAAAAAATGAAAAAACCGGTAAAAAGCTCTTTATTACCGGAAAGGGAAGATGCAATCTGACCAATGCCTGTGATCCGGATGATCTCATATCAAATATCGTCCATAACGGAAAATTCATGTTCTCTTCCCTTAAGCGTTTTGATAATAAGGCTGTAATGTCCTTTTTTGAAGATGAAGGCCTAAGGCTTAAAACGGAGAGAGGAGACAGGGTTTTTCCGGCATCCGATCATTCTTCGGATATTATAAAGGCACTTGATAAAAAGCTTGAAAAGCTTAAGGTTCAGGTAAGGCTTAAACAGAAGGTTTTGAAACTTCTGACATCCGACGGAGTGGTTAAAGGTGCGCTTATACAAAAGGAAGACGGATCCGGGTATGAGATTTATGCAGAAAGCGTGATCGTTGCCTGCGGCGGTGTATCCTATCCGCAGACAGGCTCAACGGGAGACGGGCTCAGATTTGCCAAGGAAGCTGGACATAAGGTAATAAAGCCATATCCCGGCCTTGTTCCTTTTGATGGAGATCTTAATATATGCCCGTCCTTGCAGGGACTGACCCTTAAAAATGTGAGGATCAGCATAAGCGATAGGGAAAAGAGCATATACAAATGCCCGGAGGTCGGTGAGGTGTTATTTACCCATTTTGGGGTTTCAGGGCCGTTGATCCTGACGGCTTCTTCCATGATAGAGGCAGGAAAATCAGAAAGAGATCTGATTCTCCATATGGATCTGAAACCGGCTTTAAGTGAGGAAGAGCTTGACGACAGGATCTTAAGAGACTTTAAGGAAAATCTCAATAAGGAGTTCAAAAACTCCCTTGGAAAGCTGCTCCCATCAAAAATGATCCCGATAATAGTTGAAAGATCGGGAATAGATCCATATAAAAAGGTCAATGGGATAACAAAGGACGAAAGAAGAAAACTCGTCCGGCTGCTTAAGGATCTTAAGATAGAGCTTTTTAAGCCCCGGGGCTTTGAGGAGGCGATCATAACAAGAGGCGGAGTGTCCGTTAAAGAGATCGATCCTAAAAGCTTTGAGAGCAAAAAAGTCAGAGGACTTTATTTTGCAGGAGAAGTGCTTGATGTGGACGCCCTTACCGGGGGATTTAACCTGCAGATAGCCTGGTCTTCAGGCTATGCGGCAGGAGAGAATGCATAAGGAGGCAGAATATGATAAATGTAGCGATCGACGGGCCGGCAGGAGCAGGGAAGTCATCAATTGCAAAGAGGGCAGCTTCCGATCTCGGATTCATTTACGTGGATACGGGAGCGATGTTCAGAGCCATAGGGTTTTACATGATAAGATCCGGCATAGATCCTTCGGATGAAGAAAAAGTAAAGGAAAAGCTTGACGGAGCGGAAATAGATATAGTATACGAAGACGGGGTTCAGTGTGTCCTGCTTAACGGCGAGAACGTTAACTCACTCATAAGGACGGAAGAAGTCTCCGATGCTGCGTCCAAGGTTGCGGTTCTTGCTCCTGTAAGGAAAAAAATGCTTATACTCCAGAGGAATATTGCAAAGAACCATGATGTGATAATGGATGGAAGGGATATAGGGACTGCTGTCCTTCCGGATGCTGATCTTAAGATCTATCTCACCGCTTCAGTAGAGGTAAGAGCCCAGAGGCGATACAAAGAGAACCTTGAAAAAGGGATGGAAGCTGATATCGAGGAGATAAAACGGGATATCAGCGAAAGAGACAGGAGAGATATGACAAGGAGCGAGGCACCGCTTAAAAAGGCGGAGGATGCGGTGGAGATAGATACTTCGGATATGACCATAGATGAAGTAACGGATGAGATAGAGCGCAGGATACGGAAGGTAAGATGACGGTAAAGACCGCGAAAACCGCAGGCTTCTGCTTCGGCGTTGAAAGAGCCGTGAATACAGTGTATGAGGCGCTTGATAAGGGCGGAGATATCTATACCTACGGACCTATAATCCACAACGAGACGGTGATCAGTGAGCTTGCAGAAAAAGGGGTTAAGGTGATAAAGAGCCCCGAAGAGCTTAAAGATCTTGATCAGGGCACCGTTATAATAAGGTCTCACGGCGTTACAAAAGAGATTTATGACATACTTAAGGAAAAAGGGCTTGATCATATTGATGCCACCTGTCCTTTTGTGCTTAAGATACACAAGCTTGTCAGGGAAGCCGCTGAAGCGGGGGATCATATTGTGATAGCCGGGGATGCGGAACATCCGGAGGTGGAAGGAATATTAAGCTTTGCCGGAACTTCCGTGACTGTGCTTAAAAATGAGGAAGAGGCGCTTAAATTCAACCCGCCGGCAGGTAAAAAACTGTTTCTTGTGGCCCAGACCACATTTAACGGCAACATTTTTAATAAAATAGTTGAAATATTTGACGAAAGAAGTTATAGTTATAATACTGTGTACACGATTTGCAATGCTACTTCACTGCGACAGCAGGAGACAGCAGAACTTGCGGAAGAAGTTGACACTATGATCGTGATAGGCGGAGCGTATAGTTCCAACACAAGGAAGCTCTGTGATATAGCAAAGAAAAGATGTGCACAGACAATATTCGTACAGACACTTGACGACTTGGTTTCAAGAAAGAATGCATTTTGCAACCCGGCTTCTTGTGTAGGTATTACCGCCGGGGCTTCAACCCCAAAGAATATTATTGAGGAGGTTCAAAATTATGTCAGAAGATTTTGGACAGATGCTGGATGAAACATTCAAAACAATTCACACTGGGGAGATCGTAGAGGGGACGATCATTGATGTGAAACCAGATGAGATCATTCTTAACATCGGGTATAAGTCAGAGGGTATCATTACCAAGAACGAATACTCGAATGATTCAAGTGTTGATCTTACATCGGCCGTTAAGGTGGGCGATAAGATGGAAGCAAAGGTCTTAAAGCTCAACGACGGAGAGGGGCAGGTGTTGCTTACTTACAAGAGACTTGCGCAGGATCGCGGAAACAAGAGACTTGAGGAGGCCTTCGAGAATAAAGAAGTCCTCAAGGGCAAGGTTATACGCGTGCTTGACGGTGGTCTTTCAGTTGTTGTTGAGGACTCAAGGGTATTTATTCCCGCAAGTCTGGTGTCCGATACTTTCGAAAAGGATCTTTCAAAATATATGGATCAGGAGATAGAGTTCATCATCACGGAATTCAATCCCAGAAGGCGCAGGGTCATAGGCGACAGGAAGGTTCTTGTCAAGGCTGAAAACGAAGAGAAGAGGAAAGAGCTTTTCGAGAAGATCAGCATAGGCGATGTGGTAGAGGGCGTTGTAAAGAATATCACCGACTTCGGATGCTTCGTGGATCTGGGCGGCGTAGACGGACTTCTTCATATTTCAGAGATGTCCTGGGGACATATCGATTCTCCCAAGAATGTATTTAAGGTAGGGGAAGAGGTCAAGGTCATAATAAAGGATATCAACGGCAGCAAGATCGCGCTTTCCAGAAAGTTTGAGGATGAGAATCCCTGGAAGGGTGCATCCACAAAGTATGCTATAGGAAATACGGTGACCGGAAAGGTTGCGCGTATGACTGATTTCGGTGCTTTCGTAGAGCTTGAGCCCGGAATAGACGCGCTGCTCCATGTATCTCAGATATCAAGAGAGCATATAAACAAGCCCTCGGATGTTCTTAAGAAAGGACAGGAGGTTACGGCCAAGATCGTTGACTTCGACGAGGAGAATAAAAAGATAAGTCTTTCGGTAAAGGCGCTTCTCCCGGCTGAAGATGATCAGGCAGGGAAGCCGGCAGAGGAGGCTGCTCCTTCCGAATCGGCAGAAGAGGCTGCACCAGTAGCGGATGAGCCAGCTGAAAATAATGAGCCGGCGGAGGACAAAGCAGAGGGAACTGCTGAAGAGTAAAGAAAGAATAACTTAGGCCGGAGCTTTTTACAGGCTCCGGCATAATTTTGTTTAACGGAGGAAGGTATTATGATGAAGGATACATATACGGATTTCAAAGCTGAGATTCTGAAGATGACAAAGATCGATCTGAATTCCTACAAGGAAGCCCAGATGAAGCGCAGGATCGATTCGCTGATTCAGAAAAGAGGGATCAAAGGTTATCCGAATTACATCAATGCCTTAAAGACGGATACAGAAGTCTTTGATGAATTTATAAACTATATCACGATCAATGTATCAGAATTCTACAGGAATACGGATCAGTGGGAGCTGATGGATAAACAGTTCATCCCGGATCTTATAAACAGGTTCGGAAAGCGACTTAAGATCTGGAGCGCTGCCTGCTCCACGGGAGATGAGCCTTATTCGCTGGTTATGGCTCTTTCCAGACATATACCTCTCAATCAGATAAAGATCTATGCTACAGACCTTGATAAGACCGTTATGGGGAAAGCCAAGGTCGGGCTTTATAATGCAAAGAGCATAGCAGGAGTTCCTGCAGACTTCAAAAAGAAGTATTTCACCCAGGTAGGTCCTTCTTTCCAGATCTCTGACGAGATAAAGAGCAGGGTTGAGTTTCATGAGCATAACCTGCTCAAGGATCCCTATCAGAAGAATTATGACTTCATTGTATGCCGTAACGTATTGATCTATTTTACTGAAGAGGCAAAGAATGAGGTGTTCAAGAAGTTCTCTGACAGCCTTAAGGAAGGCGGACTTCTTTTCATAGGCTCCACGGAGCAGATCATGAATTACAAGGATATCGGCCTTAAGAGGGAGAATTCCTTCTACTACAGAAAAGAAACGAAATAAAAAATCGTTTACAGGTAACTGTTCAGAACCCTCCGGGTTCTGAACAGTTACGCAGCCCGCCATTAGTAGTTTTGCTTCGCAAAAGGGCGGGCTGCCGGCTTCCGGTACGTCTTTATACGCCCTTAGCGGCGGGGCGCTTCGGGCTGTTCTGAATAATTACGTTTACAGTTCTTTTAAGATCATGTTCATAAGATGACCCGCGTAGCGTCTGAAGACCTCAGGGTCATCTTTTATTTTCTCCGTAAGTTCAAAATACATGGTACGGTCTTCATAGGCGTATTTAAATACAGGGGTAACTATGGTTTCCCACTGGGGAAGAAACTGTGAGCGTACCCTTACAAAGCAGTTTTCCGGCCTTTGCTGCTCCCTGCGATTTCTGTCAGCATTTCCGCCACGGCTTCTCATGGAACGATCCTCCAGGGGAATATAGTAAAAGGTCTTATTATCAGGGTAGAAATACCTCAATATACCGGTAAAGACTGCAACCCTGATCTTCCCGCGGCTTCCGCCCAGCATCAGATAGCAGTCTGAAAAGCCGCAGGATACCGGAGTAGGAACCGGGACAGGGTAGGTAAACTCGATTATTATCTCTGTCTTAAGCTGTCCCTCGTAGTCTCTGTAGTTATTCTTTACGACCCTCTCAGCCTTTATTTCGCCGTTAAACACATCGGGGTAGGAGAGAAGGGGCAGGAGATCAAAAAGTCCCGTGAGATCGTCCTGATTATGCCTTAAAAGAAGATCCTGACAGACCTGGTTACGGCTTGAGATGTAGTTTCCGTACAGGGATATCATCTCCCGACCGCTTTTTTGATCCTGCCTTAAAAGTCCGATGAAACGTTCCAGGGTTTTCTGCTTCATGTCGGGGACTCCCAGTAGTTTCTTATAAGGCTGGATGCGCTTATAGATATCTATACCTGCTTTTTCCGAAAAGGCAGGGTCTATCCCATAGATAAAGGATCTTTTTTCAAGAAAAGGGATGTCGAATTTATTACCGTTGAAAGTAATGATGGTATCAAAATCTCTTACATACCGTGCGAAGGCTTCAAGGATATCTTTCTCTTCTGAAAGATCTTCCGCAAAAAACTGCCTTACATAGAGCCTGTCTTCCCTGAGGGCTGCCGTTCCTATGAGAAAGACTTCCGCTTTTGAAGGAGAGAGCCCCGTAGTCTCTATGTCAAGAAATAAGATGCCTGAGGGCTCTGCCAGCCGTTCCGGCGGATAGTTAATGGTCAGATTATTTTTATAGTATTCGTATATCTGCATCCTGTAATTACCTTCTTTGACCCTGATAAAGGGTTTATAGTATAGTTTATGAGACGCTGTTGTCAACGTTTCAAACTATATTATAATATGATTATGGTGTCAAAAGCCCAACTTATATTTATAGTAAACGACAAAACTCTTTTCGTTTTGTCGTTTACCGCGCCGGATTTTGGCCGCTGAAAGCGGCATATTTCCTTACAACATCCGGACGCATCCGCCGGAGGCATTATAGTAAGCGAAATTACTTATTTCGCTTACTATAATACGGATTGTTCCGTGCTTCGCACTCCCACAATCCGCCCCAACATTCGCAATCCGTGGGGCTTTGCCCCACTACTTG
>JAFPZU010000008.1 GCA_017417105.1 Lachnospiraceae bacterium
GATGCCGCAATGCTCAGCTTTACCACTTATACCAAGATGGGGCTGAGGCTTGCAACGATCACCGGCTTCATCCTCTCGATCTTAAGCCTCATCGTTGCGATCGTATATCTTGTAATGAAGCTCATCTGGTGGGACAGGTTTGTGGCAGGAATGGCGCCGATCCTCATTATGGTGACGATTTTAGGATCAATGCAGCTTTTCTTTATAGGATTTTTAGGGGAATATGTGCTTAGTATCAACAAACGGGTGATGCACAGACCCCTTGTCATAGAAGAGGAAAGGATAAACTTCTGATGGGTAAGAGATACCTGCTGGACTGCACACTCCGGGACGGAGGATATGTAAATGACTGGCAGTTCGGACATGACAATATAGTAAACATTTTTGAAAGGGTGGTAAGTTCCGGGATCGATTATATTGAGACCGGGTTCCTTGATGACAGACGCCATTTTGATATAAACAGGAGCATCTTCCCGAGTACGGAGAGCGCGGAGCGGATATACGGCAGCCTTGAAAAGCGGACTACAGAGGTTCTTGCGATGATAGATTACGGAACCTGCGAACTGTCCAATTTAAAACCCTGTGAGGAAACCTTTATCGACGGGATAAGGGTGATATTTAAGAAAGAAAACCTTCTTCCGGCCATGGAATTCTGTCAAAAGATAAAGGCTATGGGGTACAAGGTTTTTTCCCAGCTGGTATCCATAACGAGCTATTCGGACGAGGAATTGCTGGAAGTCACAAAGATCGCGAATGACATAGGCCCCTATGCGGTATCCATAGTCGATACCTACGGACTCTTAAATCCGGCCGAGCTTACCCACATAATGGGGGTACTGGACGGAAACCTTGATAAGGATATCATATTGGGTTTCCACGCTCACAACAATTTTCAGCTGGGCTACGTTAATACCACGACGGCGCTTGATTACAACACAGACAGGGACATCCTGGTAGACGGTACGCTCTATGGCATGGGAAAGAGCGCCGGCAATGCTCCCTTGGAGCTCGTTGCCATGTACATGAATGAAAAGTATGGCAAGGACTATGTCATAACGGAGATACAGGAAGCCATAACCACAAGCATCATGGATTTCCAGAAGCGTTCACCCTGGGGGTATCAGCTCTTTTATTACATAGCTGCATCAAACAGGGTGCATCCGAATTATGTGTCATACCTTATGAATAAACGCACACTTTCGGTCACCGCGGTGAACGAGATCCTTCAGAGGATCCCGGAAAAGAAAAAACTGGAAAAGGATATGAAACTCATAGAGAAGCTTTATATCGACTACCAGAGCAATGAATGTGACGATACCGCCGATACGGAAAGACTCACGGAGGAGCTTAGGGGCAAAAAGGTTCTTGTTATGGGTCCCGGCTCTTCCGTCATGAAATGCACGAGAGATATTATGGATTATATCAAAAGGGAATACCCTGTCATCATATCCATTAATTACATTCCCGAAATATGCCGGCCGGATTATATGTTTGTCACAAATACCACAAGGTTTGTGCAGTCGGCTTCAAAGCTGCATGAGACCTCAAGCGCGGGAGTAAGGCTCATAGCCTCTTCCAATCTGACAAAGACGGAAAGGGAATTTGACTTCGTAGTCAATTATTCAAGTTATATAGATGAGACTGCGGAGTTTCCCGATAATTCAATGTGCATGCTTATAAAGCTTTTACAAAGATGCGGCTGCAGTGAGGCTGCTCTTGCAGGACTTGACGGCTATACTGCCGACAGCGTCAATTATTTCGATACGGATAAGGAATATGAATTTCTGAAAGATAAAGCCGATAGTCTGAATAGATATGCAAGAAGCTTTTTTGCCGGAATTAAGGATAGTATAAAGATCACATTCGTAACACCCTCGGAGTATCAGAATGAAGATTAAGATAGCTGAATATATAGCGGACTTTCTCGTGAAAAACGGGATCACGGACTGTTTCATGGTGACCGGCGGCGGCGCCATGCATCTGGATGATGCGATAGGACATAACAAGGATATACAGTGCATTTTTAATCATCATGAGCAGGCATCTGCCATTGCGGCGGAAGGGTATACCAGGATGACGGGCAGACTGGCAGCGGTCTGTGTTACAAGCGGACCCGGCGGGATAAATGCCATGACGGGAGTAATGGGAGGCTGGGTTGATTCCATACCCATGTTCATCCTCTCAGGGCAGGTAAAGAGAGAGACAACAGCCTGGAGCTGCAAAGAGCTGAACTTAAGGCAGCTTGGGGATCAGGAGTTTGATATCACGGGCTCAGTTTCCAATATGACAAAGTATGCCGTGATGGTGACTGATCCCGAAATGATCGCCTGGCATCTTGAAAAAGCACTGTATCTTGCGACTACGGGTCGTAAAGGACCGGTCTGGCTTGATATTCCTCTTGACGTGCAGGGAGCCGGGATAGAAACAGAGGGATTGAAGCACTTTGATCCGGAGACTGATACTTATTGGAAAAAGACGGGGATTAATAAGACCTCGATAGAGATGCTTACAGAAAGGCTTTCAAGGTCGAAGGCTCCGCTTGTGCTTGCGGGAACGGGAATAAACGTGGGCGGAGCAAGGGAGGCGCTTCTTGCATTTCTTGAGAAGTTTAAGATCCCTGTGGTCACAGCCTGGAATGCAAACGATACAGTGGCCTATGATAATCCGTATTATGTCGGAATGCCCGGTACCGTAGGAATAAGATCCGGAAACTTCGCGGTGCAGAACTGTGATCTTCTGATAAGCCTTGGATGCCGGATGAATATAAGGATGATAGGGTATAATCATCATGATTTTGCAAAGAATGCCTTTAAGGCTGCTGTTGATATAGATCCTTCGGAGCTTGCGAAGCCCACTGTAAATATAGATCTTCCGATATGCGCAGATGTTTCGGAGTTTCTGGATGAGATGATGAAAGTTTCCTATGAGCCTGTGCCGGAGCATAAAGACTGGCTTAACTGGTGCCGCGGTCTGCTTGAAAGATATCCTGCAGTCAGACCGGAGTTTCACAAAGAGGGTACAGGGCTTATCAATCCCTATGTGTTTATTGACAGATTGTTTTATGCACTGGAGCCTGACGACAGGATAGTCTGCGGAAATGGCAGCGCCTGCGTTATCACTTTTCAGGCGGCGAAGATAAAGCAGGGACAGAGGATGTTTACAAATTCCGGCTGCGCAGCCATGGGGTACGGCTTTCCTGCAGCCATAGGCGCAGCTGTTTCAGATAGAAGCCGCAGGGTTATCTGCATAGACGGTGAGGGCAGCTTCATGATGAACCTTCAGGAGCTTGCAACTGTCGCCTACAACAAGCTGGATATTAAGATATTTATAATAAACAATAACGGATATCTCTCCATCAGACAGACCCAGAGGAATCTTTTCAAACCGCCCTTCATCGGGATAGACTCTGAGAGCGGGATCTGCTTCCCGGATTTTAAGAAGCTTTCGGATTCCTTCGGGATAGATTATTTAAGACTTGATAATGAGGCGGAGGCGGATAAGCGCATAGCTGAGACACTAAGCCACAGGGGACCCTGTATGATAGAGGCGGTGGTTGACTGGAGCCAGGATTTTGAACCGAAATCTTCATCAAAGGTTCTGCCTGACGGCAGGATAGTCTCGCCTTCGCTTGATGATATGGCACCTTTCCTTCCGAGGGAGGAGTTTGATACGATAAGCTACAAAGGATAGGATGATATGTATAACAGGGGTCTGCAGGGATGGGTGAAGCATCTCGACTTCATGATCCTGGACTTCATCATAATAGAGCTTTCATTTATTGGAGCGTTCACGATCCGCCATCCGGGAAGTTATATCTACAATGTGGAGGAATACCGGGTAGGATTTTTTGTGCTGGCATTTGCCGTGCTCCTTGGCTCCATGATGATGCGCATCCATTCTGATATCCTGAAAAGGGGCTACATGCAGGAGTTCATCTCCGTTGTAAAGCTTTCCCTTTTTACCGCGGCAGTTATGCTTGCCTATATGTTCTTTGTGAAGACCTGGGTTGATTTTTCAAGACTTGTGGTCTTCTTTTTCATTCTTTTATCCACCGCCCTGCTCTACGGTGAGCGCCTTTTGTGGAAGAATGTCCTTATCCGTTACAGGAGCAATACTCCAAGCCATATCCGGCATATGTTCCTTATCACTACAACGGAAAAGGCAGCCAGGGTTATAGAGATAATAAGACACAACTCCTACGGAGAGATTGAGCTTGTGGGGATGGCGCTGGCGGATGCCCCGGAGGCTGTGGGGTCTTCCGTAGATAATGTTCCCGTAGCTGCAGCCCTTGAAGATGTGATCGATTACATCGGGAAGCAGTGGGTAGATGAGATGATGATATATCTTCCCGCAGATTACGAGACGCCGCAGGACATACTAAGGGAATGCTCGCTTATGGGAATAACCTCCCATGTGGCTTTAAGGCTCGGCGGGAGTAAATATGCCGTAAGGGAAGTAGAAGAGGTCGCGGGGATCTATTCCGTGACCGAAAGCCTTCGTATAGTGGACGGTTATCTGATGGTGGCAAAGAGGCTCATTGATATAGCAGGGTCAGCTGTTGGACTTATAATAACCCTGTTTCTTACGATATTTGTGGGACCATTGATATTTATCGCCGATCCCGGCCCAATCTTTTTCTCCCAGGAGAGAGTGGGAAAGAACGGCAGGATATTCAGAATGCTGAAATTCAGGAGCATGTACAGGGATGCGGAAAAGCGCAAGGCAGAGCTTATGAAGGATAATGAGATGCAGGGGCTTATGTTCAAGATGGAAGATGATCCGAGGATCATAGGCTCCGGCCCTGACGGAAAAAAACACGGTATAGGCTGGTTTATAAGAAAGACCTCCATTGATGAATTTCCGCAGTTTCTGAATGTGTTTCTTGGGGATATGTCCCTTGTGGGGACGAGACCGCCTACGGTTGACGAGTGGGAGAAATACGAGATGAGACATCGGGCGAGACTTGCCATGAAACCCGGACTTACGGGCCTTTGGCAGGCCTACGGCAGAGGAGAGGTAAAGGACTTTGACAAAGTGGTTGATATGGATATGCAGTATATCAATACCTGGACCATTGCAGGGGATCTTAAGATCCTGTTTCATACGGTGGGGGCCGTTATAACAGGACGGGGGGCAAAGTGATATGTGGCATGTTATAAGGGTTGACAGCGGAAGAGAAGACGAGGCTCTGTTTTTCATGAAAGAGATCCTGAATCTTGACAATCTTGGACGGGCGTTTATTCCCAAGGTTGTGAGGAAGCGGAAGCTTAAGGATGGCTGGCATGACAGGTATTACCCCTTTGTGCCGGGCTATATCTTCTTTGAGACAGAGGAGCCCTTAAAGCTTTTTTTTGAACTCAAAAAGGTGCCGAAGAGGACGACAATCCTTCGGATAGATGATGAGATGCTGCGCGTTGAGCCTGCCGAGGAGGCCTTCATAAAAGGATTTTTCAGCTCGGAGGATGTGGTGGAGGTATCCATGGCGCACAAGGAAGGAGACAGGGTTGTCATAGACAGCGGGCCTCTCGTCGGTAAGGAGGCTATAATAAAAAAGATAAATGCCCATAAGCGGACAGCGGTGATATCA
>JAFPZU010000068.1 GCA_017417105.1 Lachnospiraceae bacterium
CGTAAGCTTCAGCGTCTTAACAATGGATTCGCCGCCCTTTGAAATTCCCGTGAACAGACTGCTTCCGTTACTCAAAAACTGTCCTGCCTTGTCAGCCACCGAAAGCGTGCCGTTTCCGTACACCTTGGCGATCCCGTAAATAGAGGTTATTACCGTAAGGATATTTGCCAGAGCGTTTATCGAATAGGACGGAAAGCCATATGCTTCCCCGCTCCTGAATTCCTTTACGGCAGATATAAAATAATCAAGCGGCTTTCCCACAAAATTCTCTGCTTTCGTGGCATAGGACAGGTAAGTATTAGCCGTTTTAACGCCCTCAAGCACTTTCGTGCCGGTACCGGTCTGTGCAGGCTCCTTAATTTTTTCTCCTTCCTTTTCCGGTGCGGGCTTCATTGCCGGAAACATCTGCACACCATGTCTTTTTATAAGATTCGCAAGCTGCTGTGAAAGTTCGGCGATCTTAGCATATTCCGTATAGAGCTTTTCACGGAGCTTTCTGTCCTGTGCCATATCGGGCGGCATTGCGTAATTCATACCGGCATTCCGGTACAGAAGCTCAAGCATTGCAGACCTTGAGGCTATGGACTCCATGATGATACGCCCCTGCTCGCCGTAATCATTCTTATCCGCATCCTTAAGTTCCTTGTCGCTATGCTGCACCCTGTCGGATAACTGCGCAAAGTCCGCTATCTCACCGCCGTATTTCTTTGCAATCTGCGCGGTCTGCGAAATAAGGTTCCAGTTAAGGCCCCGGCTTACCCTGAAGGACAGCTTATCCTTTATCACGTTAAGATCCGGCTTGTAATCAATAAGTGCCGCTATCATGTCAGACCCCATGGCCTGAGCGGTCTTGCCGTTTTCTATAAGATAAAATATGAGCATCTGCTGCTCAGGCCTTACCTGCAGAAAATGATAGGAAAAGGCATCCTGACCGTCACGCAGCGATCTTCTTAAGATAAAGCCCTGCACACGGTTTAAGGCCTCCTTCTGCTTATCGCTGAGGCTTATCCCCGCAGCCGTAGTCTTTGACTTATCAAGCCTTTTTTCATACCCGGGCATTTTTTCCGAAACATATTTTTCGGTAGTTTCGGCACCACCCTCACCACCTGCATTATCTTCGGCATTTTCCGGCTCAAGCGCATGCCGGTAATTCCAGAATGCGGTTAAAAGATCAGTTATGTCCGATCCTCTTGCATCATTTCCGAATCTTTGTATGTCGGACGAGTAAACCTCAAAAAACTGCTTTATCCTGAGTTCTCTCTCCGATGCCTTTAAGAATTTTTCCTTCTTTTTATTTGCGGCAATAAGCTCCTTAAAGCTTGATGCTATCTTCTTTATTTCTTTCTTTCCGTTCCTGTTATCCTCTGACGGAGTGTTCAGTTCTTTAAGCTCCTTAAGATACATCTCCTGATTTTTTACAACGGTTTCTTCGTTTATGTTAAGCTGCTTTAAGCGTATCAGGTCCTGATAATATAAAATGAGTTCGTCATTCCTGTTTTCCGCCCTATAGAGCTCGTCCAGCTTTATCCTGAGCTGTTCGTAGCTTAATTTAAGCATATCTCCTCTCGGAAGCAGTGCGTAATATTTATTCAAAGTCCAGCTTTCAAGAGTCTGATAGTACGCCTTTATATCCTTCATCACGGAAACCTTTGCCTGAAGCTCAAGGATATACTGCTTCTTTTTGGGACCGTTATCCTGCCTGTTATTTTCCTTATTTATGGCATTCTCAAGTACAGGAAGATACAGGGCAACCTTCTTTATTTCCTCATAGTGCCTTATAAGATTTTCCTCTCCGGAATTTCCGTCACTACCGTACAGATATCCCTTCAGGTTCTTTGAATGTTCAATTTTTTTCAGGATCGCTTGCGTTTCCCCTGCATCATAATCAACCC
>JAFPZU010000069.1 GCA_017417105.1 Lachnospiraceae bacterium
CCACGACGATGCCATGTGCGCATAGCGCACATAGACGGCATTCAAAACATGCCAAAGGGCATGTTTTGCACTTGCTGCGTGTCGCAAGACAGCCAGTGGCTGTCTGCTTTGCGACGACCGTAGCGAAGCGGAGACCTGCGGTCCAAAGCACTTGGCCAGCAGTTTTTAACCAAAAGTTGTAAGAAACCCAAAAAAGTTTTACAATCGATAGTGGTTTTTTATGTTTTAAGGGAGTATATATTAATGGGCTTTTTGAAATGGATAGTCAGGGTATTCGGTTTTAATAAAAACTCGGCTTACCAGAAGAAATATCTTAACGAAACAAACATCCGCACGGCCGCCTACATGGCCTTTGTGGTTCTTATTCTCGAGCTTTGGATGATAATCCGGTACGTGCACAAGCGCCCCGGGAGGACCTTCCTTGAATACTTTGACGGCGAGACAAACTATCTGATCCTTTTCTCCGCCGCCCTGGTTATCATTATCTTTTCACTTAGATATACGGATTATATAAAAAGCCGGACTCTGGCCATAGTGACCCATTCCGCGGTACTTGCGCTGGATCTTGCCATGCTTACGCGTTTTGTCTGGGTCAGCGTAAAGGAGGGTGAAGGCGTTGTCCTCATTTGGGATATAAAGTACCTTCTGATCCTCTTTACCCTGTCTCTTATGGCGCTCTTATCCGAGCTTTTGTTTTTTTCGAAAAATAAAAAGAATGACATTTACGGGCAGGTCCTTAACGTCCTCTTTGCCCTGATCTGCCTGGGTTTCGGAATAGAAACCTCGCTTTACGACATAAGCAAAGGAAGACAGATCCTCTGCTTCATGACGATGATTCTTTTTGCTGCCTGCACTCTTATCTGGAAGCCCTATGTTTCCCTGCTGATGATGGGAGCCACCTTCATGTATTTTTATTCCCTGTGGTATCCCCATCTTTTAGAGCTTGACCTTGCAAACGAAGGCCGCGTCCTTGAGGGGGATAAGATCAATTTCTTCATGCTCTGGATCGTTATAGACATCATAAGCATCAGCATCTATAACCAGCGGGTGATGGAAGCTGAAAAAGATGAAGATCTTATTGACGCGAATAAAGAACTGGAGCGGGTTGCCGTGGAGGATGACCTTACCGGCATCAGAAACCTCTTCTATTTCAATCAGGAAGCGGAAAAGATCCTTAAGGATCCTTCGGTCGATATCTCCGAAAAGATCTTTTTATTCCTTAATGTTGAGAATTTCAAGACCTACAACGACCAGTTCGGCTACCAGGCAGGAAATGAATACCTCACATCCCTTGCGCTCCTTATCTGCGATGCCTATCAGGGAGACCTTGTTGCAAGACAGTCCGATGACCATTTCGTTGTGCTTACTGACATAAAGAACGCGCAGGAAAAGTCCGAGCTTATAAGAAGCCATGTCCGTGGCGCTGAATCGGAGGTTTACCTGGAGCTTAAGGTGGGAGCCTTCCGTCCTGTGGACAGGGAAACCGATCCGAGAGTTGCTATCGACTGCGCCCGCTATGCCTGCAGTCTTACAAAGAATAAATTCGGGAAGAACTATCTTGAATACAACGACGATGTTGACAGCGAATTCCACAAGAGACAGTACATCGTTAATCACATCGACAGGGCTGTGCAGAACGGCTATATTAAGGTTTACTATCAGCCCGTGGTCTGGTCGGATTCAAAGGAGCTTTGCGGCTGCGAAGCTTTAGCCCGCTGGATCGATCCTACTTACGGCTTCCTGTCACCCGGCGCCTTTATTCCGGTGCTGGAGGAATACAGGCAGATCCATAAGCTGGATGCCTGCATCTTTGAGCAGGTCTGCAGGGATATGAGAGAAAGCATGGATGCGGGACAGAAGATAGTCCCCGTTTCACTTAACTTCTCAAGGCTTGATTTTGAACTCATGGATGCAGTAGGACTTCTTGAAAGCCTTATTGAAAAGTATGATATTCCAAAGGATTATCTGCATGTTGAGATAACCGAAAGCGCCCTTACCGATAATATAGGCATCCTCTCCGAGTCCATAAAGAGGATAAAGCAGGACGGCTTTGCGATGTGGCTTGACGATTTCGGAGCGGGCTACTCCTCCTTTAACGTCCTTAAGGACTATGATTTTGACGTGATGAAGATAGACATGCAGTTCCTTAAGAATTTTGAATCAAACGAGAAGTCCCCTGTTATCCTGGACGCTATAATAAAGCTTGCGGACAGCATCGGAATGCTGTCGCTCACCGAGGGCGTCGAGACGGAGGAAGCTGCTGAGTTCTTGAATAAAGCCGGCTGCGGCAGACTGCAGGGATATCTCTTCGGTAAGCCGATGCCGCTTGATGAGCTTAAAGAAAAGATCGCGGATAATACTTACAGGGTTTCCGCAAAGCTGATCTGAGGATAAAAAAGCTGCCTGAGTGCTGCGCCTGAACAGCCAGACTCTGTGCACATTCGGTACAAATAAAAAGCATTGGAAAAGAACGGATGAAAAAAAGGGTTCTGTTAACAACCGCATATATAGTCTTAGGCCTTTGCCTTCTTACCGGCTGCAATTATAAGCCTCCCTATCAGAGGGGCTATGATGAAGGCTATGAGGCAGGCCTCAAAGCGTCAGGGGGATCAGGTTCTTCCGTAGCCGATGCTTCCGATACCGGAAATGACGGGTCAGACGTTTCTGATACCTCCGGCTCAGATGCTTCTGCCGGGGATACTGATGACAGTGGAAACAAAAAAGAAAAGCCCGGTATTTCCGGACTTAAAAAGAAAGAAAAAAATAATTCGGATTCTGATGAGGAAGCTGCAGCAGAAACCGGTGAAGCCTCTGATACAGCTGCAGACGGTGAAGCGTCAGGCGGATCCGCAGCCGATGAGACAGCCGGTGATACAGCTTCTGAAGCCGGTGACACTGCCCCCGGCGCAGAGGTTCTTGGAGCTGAATCAGAGCCTGCAGGAAACGGCGGAACCGTCACGATCCCAAATGGACGTATCATAGCTGCAGAGGCCGTTAACGAGGCTTTATATTCGAATCCCGAAGTCATAGACGGCTTAAGGCAGATCTACCCCGATACGGCGATCTTCGGCGAATTCGTGGGAGATTCCGAGACGAACATCATCCACAAGGTGGACGGTCCCCATTTCAGCAGCCTCACCTACAACACCATAGTAGTCTTTGACGGCTCCAAATCCCTCCAGGATATCCTAAACGAAGGCTTCTTCACAAAGTGCGACTGCGCGAATTAAGCGCTGTGCCGTCATTCTTCAAGCTTCCCTTCTTTATAGTGTCTCCTGCACAGTGAGATATAGCTCTCATTCGCCCCTATAAAGACCTGCTCACCCTCACGTACTATTTTCCCGTCAGCGATCCTGGCATTAAAGTGCGCCCTTCTCCCGCACCAGCATACCGTAGGGATCTCCTCTATCCTATCCGCAAGCTCCATAAGCCTCATGGATCCCGGAAACAGCGAGCTTGCAAAATCCGTGCGCAGTCCGTAGCAGATAACCGGCACCCCGTCATAATCAACGATATCTGAAAACCTCTCAACCTGCTCCCTGGTAAGAAACTGCGCTTCATCCACGATTATTGCATCGATATCCGACCAGTCCTTCTTATCCCTGGTCCTCTCCAGAAATTCCTCCACATATTCACAGGGATACTGTAGCCCCATCCTCGACTTCACGAGAAGCTCCCCGTCCCTGTTGTCCAGCACCGGCTTCAGCAGCACCGCATTCTTTCCCTTCTCCTCATAATTATATCTGACCATAAGGGCATTGGCCGTCTTTGAAGACCCCATAGCCCCATATCTGAAATAAAGCTTCGACATCTGAACCTCTCTCCGTACAAAATGAAATCTTCCTCCCGAAAACCGGAAGGTCATTCACATTATACACTAATGTCCCCGCGAACGAAATCAACGCCTTTACCTCTATTGTGTATTCATCACGAAAAGCATATAATAAGTAGTTATATTGTGCGCATACTTCACAGCAGATGCAGAATAAGCGCAACATATTGATCGAAAGGATGGTTGACATAAAGATGGCAAAGAACTCCAATCAGAAATTGAAGCTTCCTTATCTGATGAAGATCATGCTTGAAAAGACCGATGAATCCCATGGTCTTACGATGCAGCAGATAATTGATGAGCTGGCGCTCTACGGAGTCCCGGCTGAGCGAAAGAGTATTTATTCCGACTTTGAGGACATGAACCTTTTCGGAATAGAGGTGATCTGCGACAGACAGGGACGCGATCATCTCTATCACGTGACCGGACGCCGGTTCGAGCTGGCGGAATTAAAGCTTTTGATAGATGCCGTTCAGTCTTCGAAATTCATAACCGAAAAGAAATCCCGTCAGCTTATAAACAAGGTCAAGACCCTTGCCAGCGAGAACGAGGCAGATGAGCTTCAGCGTCAGGTCTACGTCCACGGCAGGATCAAAACCATGAACGAAAGCATTTATTACAATGTGGACGATATACACAACGCCATAAATTCAGACCGGAAGATCAGTTTTAAATACTATAAATGGGATATAAGTAAAAAGCTGATCCCGAGACACGGCGGGGATCCTTTCTATGTGAGTCCCTGGGCTCTCACCTGGGATGACGAGAACTATTATCTCATAGCTTTCGACGATTTCAGCCGCGAGATCAAGCACTACCGTGTCGACAAGATGGATCAGATAGACATAATAGAAGAAAAGCGTGAAGGTCAGCAGCTTTTCAAAAACTTTGACATGGCTGCCTATACAAAGGCCAATTTCGGCATGTATATGGGCGAGATAAAGCGGGTCACCATTGAGTTTCCCGATGAGCTTTGCGGAGTCTTCATTGACCGCTTCGGCAAGGATATAAGCTTCAGAAAGTCCGGAAGCGGGCTTAGCAGGCTTGCGGTTGACGTTGCCATAAGCAATCAGTTCTTCGGCTGGATCATGAGCCTTGGTCCCGATGTGAAGCTTGTATCTCCCGATGACGTAGTAGAGCAGATCGCCAAAGCCGCAAAACGCTTTGCTGCAAATTACGAGTAATATGTTCCGCGCACCGGCTGCGCTGAATCGAAAAGCATTTTTCCTTGAAAGGACAGGAAGTATCATGAAAAAAAATATCGCAGTAGCAGGCACCGGATATGTAGGTATGTCCCTGGGAGTGCTTTTATCCCAGGATAATAAAGTCACTGCCGTTGATATCGTTCCCGAAAAGGTGGATATGATAAATAACCGCATATCCCCCATAAGGGACGAATACATCGAAAAATACATGAAAGAAAAGGAGCTTGACCTTACGGCAACCCTTGATGCTGCCGCAGCCTACGCTTTGGCCGATATCGTGATAGTATCTGCTCCCACAAACTATGATCCCAAAAAGGATTTCTTTGACTGCTCCCACGTGGAGGATGTTATAAAGCTTGCGCTTGAAGCAAACGATCAAAGCACCATAGTGATAAAGAGTACGATCCCCGTAGGCTACACCCGATCCGTAAGGGAAAAGTTTAATACTGACAGGGTGATCTTCAGTCCCGAGTTCTTAAGGGAATCAAAGGCGCTCTACGATAATCTGTATCCGTCGCGTATCATAGTAGGCTTTGATAAGGAAGGCGATGATCAGGCAGTAAGCAGTTCCATCGGAGAGGCTTCAAAGAGGCTTTCAAGAGACCGTGCAGAGGAATTTGCTGCCCTCTTAAAATCCGCCTCCCTTGATCCCGATGTCCCCGTTCTCATAATGGGACTTACCGAGGCCGAGGCCGTGAAGCTTTTTGCCAACACCTACCTTGCCCTCCGTGTCTCCTATTTCAACGAGCTTGACACCTATGCCGAGACCAAGGGGCTTTCCACCGGGGAGATCATAAAGGGTGTCTGTCTCGATCCCCGCATCGGCGATCAGTACAATAACCCCTCCTTCGGCTACGGCGGCTACTGCCTGCCCAAGGATTCAAAGCAGCTACTGGCAAACTACAGGGACGTTCCGGAAAACCTCATACAGGCCATAGTTGACAGCAACCGGACAAGAAAGGATTATATTTCGGATCAGGTCTTAGCCCTTGCCGGAGCTTATGAGGGAAGCGATCTGTGGAGCCGCGACAGGGAGCATGAGGTGGTGATAGGAGTCTATCGCCTTACCATGAAGTCAAACTCCGATAACTTCCGCCAGTCCTCCATCCAGGGCATCATGAAGAGGATAAAGGCAAAGGGCGCCACCGTCATAATCTATGAGCCTTCCCTTAAGGACGGCGAGACCTTCTTCGGCTCCTATGTGGTAAATGATCTTGACGAATTCAAAAAAAGAAGCCGTTCCATCATAGCAAACCGCTACGATCCGGCTTTGGATGACGTGAAAGACAAAGTCTACACAAGAGATATATTCAAAAGGGACTGATTCGAAAATCAGTCCCTTCCATCATTCCTATCCTCAATAAAATCTCATCTTTTTAACCATCTCGATAAATTCTCTGTTGCTGTAAGTCCTCGAGAACAGATCTATGAGCTTATCCGTGGCTTCCTCAGGCTTCATTGAATTGAGCGCCTTTCTTACTTCTATGCCCTCAAGCTCACCCGGAGTAAGCAGCAGATCGTCACGCCTTGTGGAGGACTTCGCCAGGTCTATTGCCGGGAACACCCTCTTCTCCTGAAGCTTCCTGTCAAGAACCATTTCCATATTACCGGTTCCCTTGAATTCCTCGTAAACCACATCATCCATCTTGCTTCCGGTATCCACAAGCGCCGTAGCCAGTATGGTAAGTGATCCTCCCTCTCTCATATTCCTGGCCGCTCCGAAAAATCTCTTGGGCATATGAAGTGCCGCGGGATCCAGTCCTCCGGAAAGAGTTCTTCCTGACGGCGGTACCGTAAGGTTATAAGCTCTTGAAAGCCTTGTGATGGAGTCAAGCAGGATCATAACGTCGCGTCTTGATTCCACAAGCCTTCTTGCCCTTTCTATGACCATCTCGGACACCCTCTTGTGATGCTCCGGCAGCTCGTCAAAGGTGGAATAAATGACTTCAACGTTCTGTCCCTGGATCGATTCCTTGATATCCGTAACTTCCTCCGGCCTTTCATCTATAAGCAGGATGATAAGGTGCATCTCGGGGTTACATCTTGTGACCGCCTTCGCAACCGCCTTAAGGAGTGTCGTCTTACCTGCCTTGGGCGGTGAGACTATCATTCCTCTCTGTCCCTTTCCTATAGGGCTTATGAGATCCATTATCCTCATGGCTATATTGTTGTTCCCCATCTCAAGGTGGATCCTCTCGTTGGGGAATATAGGCGTCATATCCTCGAAGTTGTAGCGGTTTGCGGTCTCGGAGGGATGCATACCGTTAATGCTCTTTACGTAGAGCAGGGCAGAGAACTTCTCGTTTCCGGTCCTTACTCTTGTATTTCCGACAACTATATCTCCGGTCTTTAACCCAAAGCGCCTTATCTGGCTTGGTGCAACGTATACGTCATTCTCGCCGGGCAGATAGTTCTCACAGCGGATGAACCCGTATCCGTCGGACATGACCTCAAGTATGCCGTTTGCCACTATGCCGGAGTCCAGATCCTCCTTATCCTCAGGATAGCTGTCGGCATCGTAAGCTTCTATCGGCTCTCTCTTTCCGCTTCCGTGCTGCTCTCCCTTCTTTTCATCAGCGTTCTTTCCGCCCTTTTCCTTTGAGGGTGTCTCCGCTGCCGCGGCCTTTTCGGCTTCCGCTACAAGCAGATCGATAAGCTCCGCCTTTTTCATCGTTGACGTTCCCTTGAGCCCCTGCGATTTTGCAAGCTCCTTTAGCTGCGTAAGCGGCAGCGTCTGTAACTTCTCTTTCATTCCTGTCTTCCTTTTTTGTTTTTGTATTTCTCTTCTGTTTATTCTCTGGTATGGTATTATTTATGATATTAACGTCCGAATATCCAAACTGAAAAATTGATTTACCCCATAAGTGTTTTCAATGGTCACCGAAAATCGGGCTTGCTCGAGTTTTCGAGTGAACATTAGAAAACCTGACCTGTATGAGCAAGTAGGGCGGTAGCCCGGATTGCGAATGCAGGGCGGCGATTGCATGAGCGAAGCGGAGCAATCGTCTTATATCCTACAGTGATGCCAGACTTTTCTAGCATGAAGGTTTGATATATAGACGTAGATATGATACAACGATGACATGAATAAATCAAGCGAAAATATAACTTTATACGGATTTCACAGCACCGGGGAGTTTGGCAGGGGTTTTTACAAAAGCCACTGCGGTCCCACCGCCATCACAAATCTTATAATAACGGCACTTCAGCATGAAAGAAATGCGCTGCTTTCCCCTGACGAATGCAGGGATATCTTTGAGACAGTAGCCACCATGGGACGCCGGAGGCTTATCTATAACCGCCGCTACGGCACCACTGACCTCCTGCTCTGGTTCTATGTAAAAGCCGCCTTTAAGAAGTATGGAATAAAAACTCTGCGCCCCGTGATCCATCACACCTTAAGCGCAAAAAATGCCCGGCGCATTCTTTCAAAAGGCAGCTTCCTTCTGATAGAACTCTTCGGGCATCCAAAGTACAGATGGCATCAGATGCTTGTCTACGGTACTGATGAAAGAGGACTTTTCATTGCAGCCGACGGCTTCGAAAATGTCCCCGTCTATCTTGATGACGATAATCTCGGCAGAGGCCTGTTTCTGGAGATCCGACACAGCTATCAGCTAAGCCTGCCTTCCGGAAGATTTCCGGAAACATACCCCCGTATACGGGCAGGCTGCAATCACTAAATCTTAGTTGTGCCCCTTCATGTTCCTTATAGGAATATTTGCAAAGAGAGCGGGTCCTGTCCTC
>JAFPZU010000009.1 GCA_017417105.1 Lachnospiraceae bacterium
ACAGAGAATCCCACAACGCTTCACGGATACATGGCAAATGCCGGCTTTCCGGATGTGAGGCAGAAGATCGCGGATTCTTTGAATAAGAGATTTAACACGTCTTTTTCAGCGGGAAACATAATGATGACGGTAGGTGCTGCGGGAGGACTCAACTGTGCACTGAAAGCTCTTCTGAACCCCGGCGATGAGGTGCTTTCCTTTGCTCCGTACTTTGTGGAGTACAGGAATTACGTGGCAAATTATGACGGGATCCTTAAGGAGGTTGCTCCTGATACGGAGACCTTTCAGCCGGATCTTGCATCTCTTGAAAATGCGATAACAAGACGCACGAGGGCTCTTATAATAAATAATCCGAACAATCCTTCCGGGGTCATATATCCTGAGACTACAATAAAGGCGATAGCGGATATCCTGACTAAGAAGCAGGAAGAATTCGGAACGGAGATCTTCATTATCTCCGATGAACCCTACAGGGAGCTTGTCTATACCGGAGCAGAGGTTCCTTATATTACAAAGTATTACCCGAATACGATCGTTGGATATTCGTTTTCAAAGACCCTTTCCCTTCCGGGAGAGAGGATAGGATACCTTGTGATCCCCGATGAGGCGGCAGACCATGACAGGCTTTTCCAGGCGGTTACCATTGCAAACAGGGTGCTGGGTTTTGTGAATGCTCCGTCACTTATGCAGAAGGTCGTAGCGGAATGTCTTGATGAAAAGGCAGACATCGGGTTTTACGCAAAGAACAGGGATGTACTCTATGATGCTTTGAAGGAATACGGATTCAGCTGTATAAAGCCGGAGGGCGCTTTTTATATGTTCATAAAATCCCCCGTCCCCGACGAGAAAGAGTTTGTGGCTGAAGCCAAAAAGGAGAGGATACTTATAGTTCCGGGATCTTCCTTTGCCTGCGAGGGATTTGTCAGGCTTTCCTATTGCGTATCCTATGAAACCTGTGTCAATTCGCTTCCGGGCTTTAAGAGACTCGCTGATAAATATGGGCTTCAGGGATAATATAAGGCGGGTAGTCCCGTACACTCCGGGAGAACAGCCCAAAGAGCGGGTCATAAAGCTTAATACCAATGAATGCCCTTATCCGCCGTCTCCTGAGGTAATAAAGGCGATGAAGGAGCTTGACTGGGAAAGACTGAGACTCTATCCGGATCCTCTTATGGCGGATTTTACGGAGAGCCTTGCTGAATACTATGGCGTGAAGCCTTCACAGGTTTTTGGCGGAACAGGCTCCGATGATGTCCTTTCCATGTGTTTCCTGACTTTTTTTGCGGGAGATAAGCCGGTCTTATTCCCTGACATAACCTACTCTTTCTATGATGTATGGGCTAATGTCTACCGTATCCCCTATGAAACGAAAAAGCTTGATGAAAACTTCAGGATAGTGCCTTCAGACTATTATGCGGAAAACGGCGGGATAGTGCTTGCAAACCCCAACGCGCCTACAGGCATCGGGGAGAGCCTTTCCGTGATCGAGGATATCATAGATCATAACAGGGATTCTGTTGTGATAGTAGATGAGGCATATATTGATTTCGGGGCGGAGAGCGCGCTGGCTCTTATTGATAAATATGAAAATCTCATAGTTGTCCGTACAATGTCAAAATCCAGGGCTTTGGCCGGGATGCGGCTTGGCTACTGCTTTGGAAGCGAGGACCTCATAAAGTATCTGAATGATGTCAAGTACTCCGTTAATTCCTATACGCTGAGTATTCCTGCCATAGCGGCCGGGGCAGCAGCAATAAAGGATAAGGAGTATTTTGAGGAGACGGTATCAAGGATCAAAAAGACCAGGGAATGGACGGCGAAAAAACTTGAAGATCTGGGCTTTTCCTTCTTCAGATCCGATACCAATTTCATTTTTGCAAAACCGCCTGTGGGCTTCCTTGCCGTTTCGATCTTTGATGAGCTTAAAAAGCATGGCATCTATGTAAGGCATTTTGGAAAAGAGCGGATATCGGATCATCTTCGGATAACCATAGGAACGGATGAAGAGATGGAGACTTTTATCGATACATTGAAAGTCATAATGGAGGGGAATTAGTTATTATGCTCAGGAAATATCTTATTGTTTTTTTTGTGTCAATGGTTCCGCTTATCGAGCTTAGAGGCGCTATCCCCATAGCTGCGGGACTGGGACTTACCGACACGGTGCCTCATGTGATAACCGTTTTTATTGTTGCGATACTTGGGAATATGCTGCCGGTGCCTATAATCTACCTGTTTGCCAGAAAGGTACTGGAATGGGGCAAGGATAAGCCGGTGATAGGTAAGTTCTTTACTTTCTGTCTTGAAAAAGGAAAAAAAGGCGGACAGAAGCTGCAGGAAAAGGCGGGAAGAGGTCTTTTTGTGGCTCTTGCATTATTCGTCGGGATACCTCTTCCGGGTACCGGAGCCTGGACCGGAACGCTTGCCGCTTCGATCCTTGATATGAAGTTCAAGGATACCGTGATAGCCGCAATGCTGGGGGTTCTTCTTGCGGGAGTGATAATGATGACCCTGTCCATAGCCGGAGTATCCGCCTTCGGGGTGGTCACCGGAGGGTGATGAAGATCAGTACAAAAGAATTTAAGCGGACAGTAAAGGAGGCGGTGATCCCTGCGGGGATCACGCTGTTTGTTTTTTTTGCAGTTCTTTTTATCAAGGGAATATATCCTTTCGGGGAGCTTCGCATAGATTATTATGACATGGGACAGACCAATGCCCCCCTTTATTACCATATCTGGGATTTCCTTCACGGAAAGGGGAGCCTTTTTTATTCCTGGTATATAGACGGGGGACAGAATCTTTCCATGGGAAGCTCCATACAGTGGAATATTTCCGTTTTCAATCTCTTTTTTCTTTTTATAAGAAGAGCATCCGTCATGCGCGCCCTGTCCGTATTCATGGGAATACATCTTTTTTTCATGGCGTTCAACATGGATGTTTTTCTTCGAAGAGCGGTTAATGCC
>JAFPZU010000070.1 GCA_017417105.1 Lachnospiraceae bacterium
AAAGAACCGTCCCCACTGTGTTGTATGCAACAGGGATTGACTGTATAATGAAAACGATGCGTCAGTTCTTTTTGGGAATCGGGGAAAGAAATATGGCTCGTATCCTTATAACAGTTGATGATGAAATGACCTGCATGGTCACTGAGATGGTTCTGACCGAGGTAGGTTATGACGTGGAGATCGCAGGAAGCGGGGAGGAATGTCTTCGATTGCTTTCTGAAAATGATTACGATCTGCTGCTTCTTGATAACGAAATGAGAGATATCCCCGGGCTTAAGCTTCTTGAAAGGATAAGGAGCAAGGAGGAGCTTCTGGGACTTCGGACAGTGTTTCTAACGGCATCTTCCCAGCTTGGAGACATGACGGAGGCCATAAGGCTGGGCTCTCTTGATTTCATCAAAAAGCCGGCGCTCCCAGAGGATCTTATAAGGGTTGTGAGCGGGGCATTGAAATGCAGGCATCGGGAGAAGATCCTTGCAGTGGATGATGAACCCATGAATCTCATGGCGACGGAGAACCTTTTCGGGATACGCTATGAGGTACATTGCGTATCCTCCGGCAGGGAGGCGCTTGATGCTCTTAATGAAGATACCTTTGATCTTGTACTGCTTGATCTTCATATGCCGGATATGGACGGACTTGAGGTTCTTAAAAAGATAAACGAAACGGAAGGCCTTGAAAATCTTTCCATAGTTTTCCTTACAGCAGACGATGATGATGATACCGAAGCAAGGCTTTTTGAAGAAGGAGCCACTGATTACATAGCAAAGCCCTTTGTTCCCCAGGTTGCGATCCAGAGGATAAGAAGACTTATGGAATTCAAGCATCTTCGGGATTCGCTTCAGAGCGAGGTGAGGAATAAGACCGAAGGACTCTTAAAGAGCAACGAAAAGATAAAAAAGCTTTCGGGACAGGTTATAACGGCACTTGCCGGCGCAATAGACGCAAAGGATTCCTATACGAACGGTCACTCCAAGCGGGTGGCGGAGTATTCAATGGAGCTTGCAAGGCGTCTCGGGATGACAGCAGCAGAATGCAATGAGATTTATGATGTCGCCCTTATGCATGATGTGGGAAAGATCGGGATACCTGATACAATAATAAATAAACCGGGCAAGCTTACGGATGAGGAATTCAGGATAATAAAAAGCCATACGGAGCAGGGGTATGAGATATTAAAGACCATATCCGAGCTTCCGGAGCTTTCAATAGGAGCCCGCTGGCATCATGAGCGGTTTGACGGAACGGGCTATCCCGACGGAAAGGCAGGAGAGGATATACCGGAGATCGCAAGGATAATCTGTGTGGCGGACTGCTATGACGCCATGTCCTCCGACAGAAGCTACAGAAAGGCTCTGCCTCAGGCCATAGTCCGTGAGGAGATAGAAAAGGGCAGGGGGAAGCAGTTTGATCCGCGGATTGCCGATGTCATGCTCATGATGATAGATGAAGACAGGGAATACAGGATGTGCGGAAGCCGTGGGTGAGATCCTCGTGACAGTACACCGGTCACTGTAGCATGAAGACGTATTTCATTGTTATAAATATCATTACATTCTTATTATTCGGAGCTGACAAGCTTAAGGCCATACGGGGAAGATGGAGAATAAAGGAAGCGACTCTTCTCATCTTCTGTATGGCGTTTGGCAGCATCGGGGGTCTTGCCGGAATGCATATCTTCCACCATAAAACAAAAAAGCCTCTTTTCTGTATAGGGGTTCCGGCTATTATCATCATTCAGGCGGTTATTCTCCGGATTATCGCAAAAAACATGTAAAACACCTGATTTCGTCACAAAAGCCGTGTTTTTATCACAGATGTATTGTATTCCCGCCGACATTATGTAGAATGATTAGGAGCTGTTCAGAAATTGATTCTGTATCAGATCCGATGGAACTGTTGGCCGGGAGCTGTGCGGGGATATGTATATTTATTACCGCAAAGATCCTTATTTTATTGGAGGGAGATTATATAATATGATCACAGCGAATAAAGTGGTTCTGATCATTCTTGGCGTCATAACCGTGATCGGAGGAATATGGTGTGTTGCAACACCGGGACTTACTTATCTTTCATTGGTGTGGGTGGCAGGCTTCGTAATGTTTTTTCACGCCATTCAGGAAATACTTACTTACGGAAAGAGGAAGAGCGTGGGACTTGCCGACGGATGGAGTCTCGCCGGAGCGATTCTTTCCTGTTTATGCGGATTTCTGATCCTTATCAGCGCAAGGATTGAGCTCATGACCGGTGTCATGCTTTTGTATATTCTTTTCAGCTGGCTTATTGCCACCGGTATTCTTAGTATTTTAGGCGCTTTCAGACTCAGAAAGCATCAGGATACGGGGATAAGATCGATAGATGTCTATACCGGCAAGTGGTGGGTAGGCATACTGCTTGGCGTGCTTCTCATTCTTTCAGGCTGCTTCGGACTTGCGCATCCTTTGATCGGCGCTCTTTCCATCGGACTTGTAACGGGGATAGATATAATCTCTGCCGGAATAAACATGATGGTTCGGGGAATCGCACTCTGATCCGTACCGACACGCTACGGCTGCTGCAGGCCTTACAACGGCAGCATGATATTTGAAAAGAACTCACAGCCCTCATGGGAGAAGTCAGCGCTTCCTCCCATGGAGGCGGCTATGGAGGTTATTGATTCAAGACCTATTCCGCTTCCCGAGCGTCTTGTAGAGACATATTTTCCACCACGCATCTGAGGCTTTCCGTCAAAGCTGTTTACGGCTGCTATGCAGAGAAAGATATCATTCATCACTGTTATCGTAAGCCGGATGAAGCGTTTGTAGCTTTCTATCTCCCGGCAGGCGTTGATGGCATTTTCAAGAATATTTCCAAGAATACTGCAGATCTCGGTTTCCGAAAGCTCCTTGTCTTTTGGGAGCGTTATGTCTATGCTTAAGGGAATCCCGCGGATATTTGCCATCTGCTTGTAGTAATTAAGCAGGGCGTTTATTGTGGGCACATCACACCAGGTTCTGACAGACAGCTCGGGCATTTTTTCCACATACTGGTCAATGAAACGATTCAGTTCCTCAATATTTCCCTCTGCCGATAGACTTCTTATGGTTCTCACCGCGTGCTTAAAGTCATGACGTTCCTTGGCAGTGGCTTCAAGATAAGCCTGCTGTTTATAAAACTGTGTTTTCTGCATATCGAGGATACGCAGTTCGGTTTCTTTTCTTGAGGATTCTATCATTCCGGAAACTATCAGATAGAACAGCACGCAAAGCAAAAGCAGCAGGAAGAAGAGCAGCGGCATCGCGATAAGGAAGAACACGAAGATATTATTAACATGAAGCGTACTGTAGTGGCGGGGTACTATCAGCAGATTAAAACCCAGAAAGATAAAGGATACCAGAGCACTTGCATACCAGACACCGTGCAGATGAAAGCTGTCGATAAGAAGCCCGCCGTGTTTTGACATATAAGGGGCAATAAGAGCAGTAAAGGCTGCGGTCAGCACCGCCTGAAATACGGCTGCTTCGAAACTGAAATTGTTTACGCCGGAGTACGGATGCAGATAAGAGTCGAAGGTTATGGAAAAGTTAATTAGAAAGCTCATTATGGCGCAGACCAGGACGAAGATCGACAGAGCTTTGCTGAAGCGTACATTAAGGTAAAGACAATACAGTGCCAGAAAGATCATGAGCACGAAAGGCGTGGGAGCGTTGTAAGGGGTATTAAAGTGCGTTTCGATAAAAGCCACAAGGGGAAGAATCAGTATCAGCACGGCGGATATAACACAGACAGTCTGTCTGACCCTGTACTTCATCTGGTTCTTCATGGGAAGAAGGCAGAGAACGGAGGCGGGGATCACCGGAAACCAGGTAAGAAGTGAAGTGAAGAAAGCATTTACTGTCATATCGATACTCCTCTGTGCTCCCTGCGGATCTTCTGGAAAATATAATTTTTCCAGGTCTGCTCAAGGGCAGTGGCATTTTTCATGCTTATGGGGAGCCGTATATTGTCCTGGATATAGCAGATACCGTCACTGAAGCGCTTGATAAAGTCCATGTTTACAAGCATGCCCCTCAATATGATAAGAAAGCGGGGATCGGGTGTAAGCTTGTCGGAAATATCAGTAAAGCGCATCCTGGTCCTGTAGATCGTTCCGTCCTTAGCTCCTATTTCCTGGTAGTTTCCGTCCGAGCGGATAAATACGATATTGTCATAGGGGAGGAGAACCTTGTTCCTGTTGCTTATAAATTCCAGCATCGGGGATGTAGTTCTGTCGGTCTCAAGCTTTAATATATCGTCCAAAAGAGCGAAGATCCGGTCTTTTTTTACGGGCTTTTCCATATATTCAAAGGCGTGGAGGGAAAAGGCTTCCGGCATGAATTCAAGGCTGTTTGTAAAGAAGATCAGATAGGTATCGCTGTCATTTTGTCTGATCTCCTTGGCAGCCTCCACCCCTGTCATACCCTCCATATAGATATCCATGAAGATCACGGTGTAGCGGAAAGGACGGTATTCTGCAAGCAGAGCTTCCGCGCTTTCATAATCATCAATGGTAAGCTCAAGACTGTTTATCGCGGCATACGCCATAAGATAATCCCTTAAGGGCTTTGTCTCCTCCGGTATGTCATCTACTATCGCTATGTTCATTATAATATCCCCTGTGTGAACGAATTGTTTTCATGATCAATTTTAGCAGATAATCGTTAAGATGGGGTGATTACATTTGAGAATTCATCACGTTTTGATTCCTTTTGTCACCGGAAGTTGAAATACTTTGTCAAACAATATAAAGTAGGCGAAGATAATAATAGAAATGGAGGCAGACACATTGTCACCATCGAAGCTGCTGAAAACAATAATAAAGTATATGGTAACTTTTGCGGTTACAGCCGTAGTGCTGCTGGGGCTTCTGTGTCTTGCGGCAAAACTTCCGAAGGAAATGATAAAGACACATACTTTAGAGTCGGCAGAGTATCTTTACGGAAAGGAGTTGTACGGGAATGTGATCGAAATTGCTGACAGCTCCTGTATTGATAAGTATGCAGACTCGATACTGCTGAATATAGCCTGGAATTATGACGTAAGGTATCCTTTAAGATCGGTTTTGCTGTCGGCATATTGCTTTACTTCTGATCATGCAGAAAATGAAAACCTGCTTATCAGTGTCAGGGATGATATGGGACCTAATCAGCAGTATCTGCGCTACTGGCATGGCTCCATAGCCATAGTAAGACCTCTTCTTTCAATAATGCCAATACAGGGTATATACATATTAAATGGGATAGTGCTCCTCGGTTTATTTGTTTCGATCATGGTTATGCTTACAAGGATGGGAGAATATGTTCCTGCCGCAGGTATTCTTTTGGGAGTGATAATGACGTCCTGGTGTTTTGTCCCGTTTTCATTGGAGTATACCTGGGTCTGCTTAGTTTCATTGATCGCCTGCCTTGTAATAATTTCATTATCGAACAGGGGCAAAGACAATCTGTACGGTCTGTTCTTTCTGATAACAGGAATGGTCACCATCTTTCTGGATTTTCTTACTACGGAAACCCTGACGCTCCTCCTGCCCTTACTTATACTTCTCTGGATTGAAAGAAAGAAGAAACAGACAGTATATACTGCTGTAGCCTCCACAGTTTCCTGGGGAATCGGCTACGTTTTAATGTGGGTTTTAAAGTGGGTGCTGACGGGGCTTGTATTTCATGAAAATGTTTTGCCATATGTGAGCGGACATATTGAAGAAAGGCTAGGAGGGAGTCTTGGTATTTCGCTTCCAAAGTACCTTTTCGGGGCTGTATCAAAAAATATTGGAGTCATGTTTCCTGCGGATTACGGCATACCGGGTACGATAATTTCTATTGTCATGGTAATAGGGGCTGTTTGCTTCGGAGCCAGGTTCCGGCGAAAAGTTTTTGACAAAAAACTGGTTCTTGTTATCGCACTGCTTGGCTTGGTGCCTTTTATCAGATTCCTCATACTGCATAATCATTCTTACAGGCATTATTTTTTTGTACACCGGGCATTAGCGGCTACGGTACTTGCCGTCGTGCTGATCTTTGGAGAGGTTACGGGTTTTGATTTTCGAAAGAAGCGGTAGACTGTTTTTATTCCTTTGCGCCGCATCTTACAGGGTGCTATAATCAAGAACATTGAGCACTTGGCGAGGTCTTATCGAGCCTGGTGTTTACGATGCACTGTGTGCGTAATACGGCAGTTTTTTGATAGTCTGCCGGGGAGGAGATAATGGAAACTACGGAGATACTGCGACAGCTTGCGATAATTGTTATCGCGGCCAAGTTTTTCGGGCTTGTTGCAAGAAAGATACATGCCCCCATGGTTGCGGGGGAAATAATAGCGGGACTTGTGATAGGACCCAGTCTTCTGGGGCTTGTGAATCCGTCTGATTTCCTGTCGGGAATGGCGGAGATCGGAGTCATCATGCTGATGTTCTCCGCGGGACTCGGAACCGATATGAAGGAGCTTAAAAGAACCGGGGTGAAGGCTACGGCAATAGCCTGTGGCGGAGTCTTTATTCCGCTTATCTGCGGGACGATCCTGTATATGTGCTTCTACGGGTTTAAGCCCCTCGGTTCAGAGGGATTTTACAAGGCTTTATTCATAGGAACGATACTTACCGCGACCTCGGTCTCCATTACGGTCGAGGCACTCAAGGAGCTGGGGGTATTATCAGGCAGTCTTGGAACCACGATCCTAAGCGCTGCAATAATTGATGACGTGATAGGGATCATAGTGCTTACCATAGTTATAAGCTTCAAGGATCCGAATGCGGATATCGTGTCTGTGGTACTGCATACGATCCTGTTCTTTATCTTCGCGGTCGGAGTCGGGATAATAACCTATCATATATTCAAGGTGATCGACAAAAGATATCCCCATACCAGAAGGATACCGATAATGGGAATGGCGTTAGCCTTTCTTCTTGCCTATATCGCGGACAGATATTTCTCCGTCGCGGATATTACGGGAGCCTATATCGCGGGAGTTATCCTGTCATCTCTTGATGATTCAAGCTATATATCAAGAAAGATGGATGTAAATTCCTACATGCTGTTCGGCCCCGTGTTTTTCTGTTCCATAGGGCTTCAGACGGATGTCAGGACACTTGATACTTCAATCTTTTTATTCTCCCTTGCCTTTGTGGTGGTGGGACTTCTGTCAAAGATCATAGGCTGCGGCGGGATCTCGAAGATCATGGGCTATGGCTGGGCAGATGCTGTAAAGATCGGTGTGGGAATGATGACAAGGGGGGAGGTTGCCCTTATCGTTGCTCAGAGAGGTCTTGCTGCCGGGATGATGGGAACGGCTTACTTTACAGCCGTGATCCTGCTCATTATGGTAAGCTCAATCTTAACTCCCGTGGTGCTTAAGTTCCTGTATGACGTCTTCCCTGAGGCTCATATTGTGGAATAGGCGACTGGCTGTTAAAAGCATTGAAACGCTACACTAGTGCAACCCGGAGGATGATGTCTTGAAGGAACTGATGGAATTATATCTGGTTTTTCTCCGCATAGGCGCCGTTAATTTCGGCGGGGGATATGCCATGCTCCCTCTGCTTGAAGAGGACTTAAATAAAAAAAGAGGATGGGTTACAACCGATGAGCTCATGGATTACTTTGCCATAGGGCAGTGTACTCCCGGGATCATCGCCTTGAACGTTTCCACTTTCATAGGGAATAAAAGAAAGGGAGTGCCGGGGGCTGTGGCTTCCACCCTGGGGTTTTTGACCTGCCCCATTATTTTAATCCTTCTGATAGCTGCTTTTCTTACGAATTTTGCGGATATACCGCTGGTACAGAATGCCTTTGCGGGGATAAGGGTCTGTGTCTGCGTCCTTATACTTGAGGCGGTAATGAAGCTTTGGAAAAAAGCCATAGTCGACCGCATAGCCTTTGTGATCTACGCTCTTATCTTTATCCTGATGCTTGCGGGGAATCTGATTCCCGTAAAGATCCCTGCTGCGGTGCTTGTAGTTGCTGCAGGGATTGCGGGTATCCTTATAAGAGGGCATAAGGAGGTCGCGGGATGAATACTTTTATAAGGCTTTTCCTTGAGTTTTTCAAAACCGGACTTTTTTCCGTAGGAGGAGGGCTTGCAACGCTTCCTTTCCTGTACGAGATATCGGACAGAACGGGATGGTTTTCCCATGCGGATATTGCGGACATGATAGCGATATCGGAGTCAACTCCGGGAGCCATCGGAATTAATATGAGCACCTACGCCGGATATCAGACAGCAGGGATCTTAGGCGGAATAACGGCGACTCTGGCGCTTGCGCTTCCGTCGTTTATTGTTATACTGATAATTGCAGGTTTTCTTGATAAGTTCAAGGGAAACCGTTATGTGGAGGCAGCGTTTTACGGACTCCGGCCTGCATCCATCGCCATGATATCCGCGGCGGGGGTAAATGTTGTAAAGATCGCGCTTATTGATATACCGGCGTTTTCTGAAAGCCATGATGTGACAAGGCTTTTTTTGTGGAAGGGGATCGTACTTGCCGTGATCATATTTTTTGCCAGGCGGAAGTTTAAGCTCCATCCGGTTCTTTTTATAGCGATATCCGCTGTTTGCGGGATAGTATTTAAGTTTGCAGGGGTTTAGAAAGGGAAACAGAATGAACGAAGAAAAACTGCTTGAAGGGATAATGGATGCCGCACGGGAGGCCGGTTTTATTATGAAGAATGCGGTGCGTCCCAAGGTCATGGAAAAGAGCGGCCATGCAAACTTTGTTACCGAAACGGATGAAAAGGTTCAGGATTTTCTTATGGAGAATCTCTCTGAGGTCCTGCCCGGGGCTGCTTTTCTTGGAGAAGAGGAGGGACAGGATGTCTTTACCGAAAAGATGGAGAAGGGCTATGTCTTTGTCATAGATCCGATAGACGGTACTTCAAACTTTATATGTGGTTACGAACCTTCCGTTGTGTCCATCGGGCTTCTTAAGGACGAAAAGCCTTATATCGGGGTGGTTTATAATCCTTATTACAACATGATGTTTCATGCTGTTGCCGGAAAGGGTGCGTATATGAACGGCTCGAAGATCATGTCTTCAAAGGCTCCTCTTTCGGACTCACTTGTGCTCTTTGGAACGGCGCCGTATTATACGGAGCTTCGGGATGAGTGTTTCAGGATATCGAAGGCCATTATGGATGAGTGTGTCGATATAAGGCGTTCCGGGACTGCAGCCTGGGATATGTGTTGTGTTGCCATGGGAAGGTGCGCGCTTTATTTTGAGCTTAAGATACAGCTTTGGGATTATGCGGCGGCGGCGCTTATCGCTGAAGAAGCAGGCTGTACCGTAACTGACACTGTGGGAAAACCGCTGTCCTATACGGGACCCTCCTCAGCTGTTTGCAGATCACGGGGAGTTAAGAAGATACCCGGGTGCTTTATACTCGCGAACGAAATTAACTGCCGATTTGAAAAGCCGTTCCGCGGTATATGCGGTTAACCTAAATTCGTGCCTTCGGCACTCATTAACGTTAACCAGTATAAGAACTGACTATATGACATGTTACTGTTCAGCGCCGAGCCACGCGCTTGCCGCGGGGCTGCGGCCCAATACACTTGGCTAGCCGGCACGCCGCCCATCGGCGAAGCCGATTCTGCATGGCGGCGTGCGCGTTGCAATTCAGCGCACTGGCTGTGCGCTGA
>JAFPZU010000071.1 GCA_017417105.1 Lachnospiraceae bacterium
AAGTCGGTAGTTTGACATAGTATCAGCCTGGTACTCTAAAAAAGAGATAGAAAAGCTTCTCAAGGAGTATCCCTTCGCTGCAAGAACCCAGGCTTTCTGCTATCTGTTCTCAAGAAAGGAGTCTGTATATAATTAATAAGACCTGCTTTTTCAAGTCTGGATCTTAATACCGGACCAAGAACGGCTGCTATTACGATCTTTACAAGATCCAACGGGATAAAGGGAATCACACCTGCAGCAAGCGCCGCAGCGGGAGTCATTGAAGCGGAATAAGCAAGCCATGCGGTTCCTATAGCATAAAGGACTGCGGTTGCTGCGAACATACCGATAATGGAGATCAAATAATTCCTGTAATATCTGTCGATTATAAGTCCTGTTATCAGAACCATCGGGATGTACCCGATAAGATAACCTCCCGTCGGTCCTATGAGCTTCGCGACCCCTCCCGAAAAGCCGGAGAACACGGGAACACCCGCAAGACCTATAAGGAGATAGAGGATGATCGCGATCACAGCTCTTTTCATACCCAGTATGTAAGTAGTAAGCAGAACGACAAGGGTAGCAAGACTGATCGGTACCGGGCCTAAAGGGATGGATATAGGAGAAAGCACGCACATCACCGCTGTCATCACAGCTATAAGGGTCATATTCTTTATTCTGTCGTTCATGTTCTTTTAAGACCTCCGTTTATTTTCGCATTGAATGATATCTTATACCAGGATAAATTGTCAACCCGCAAATTTATAGTGGGTGACAATTCTTATTTTTTCTTGACTATATCTTCCGTGAAAAGTAAACTGATTCGGTGTCAAATTATTCAAGAATATATAAATAAGAGGAGAGAAAAAATGTCCACACAGATCTGTCTGATAGTTGCTATCGTTGTATATCTGCTGATGATGATATTTATCGGTATCATATTTTCAAAGGGAAATGATGACACCGGTGATTTCTATCTCGGCGGAAGGGGACTGTCGCCTATGGTGACGGCCATGAGCGCAGAGGCATCCGATATGTCCAGCTGGCTTCTTATGGGAATACCCGGGCTTGCGTATATCTGCGGCCTTGCCGATCCCTTCTGGACCTGTCTGGGTCTTTCGCTTGGTACCTACCTTAACTGGCTTCTTGTATCCAAGCGCCTTAGGAAGTACACCGAAAAACTTGGCGCCATTACAGTACCGGAGTTCTTTTCGAAAAGATACGGGGACAAAAAGAACATGCTGACAGCGGTGTCTGCCATCATAATCGTGATCTTCTTTATTCCCTATACGGCTTCGGGGTTTGCTGCCTGCGGAAAGCTTTTTAACACGCTCTTCGGTGTGAATTACCTCTTTGCGATGATAGCCAGTGCCATAATAATAGCCCTCTACTGTACGCTGGGAGGATTTAAGGCGGTAAGTACCACGGACTTCATACAGAGTATCTGCATGTCGGCAGCTTTGCTGATAGTCATAGGTTTTGGAGTTGTACAGGCAGGAGGAATAGATGCAGTTATAGAGAATGCGAAGTCTCTTCCCGGTTTTCTCACACTTTCCGGATCCTACGACCAGGCGACCGGGACTGCGCTGCCTTACGGCGGGCTGAAGGTTATATCTACAATGGCCTGGGGACTTGGATATTTCGGTATGCCTCATATCCTTGTCAGGTTCATGGCAATAAACGACCCCGAAAAGCTTAAGATCAGCCGCAGGGTTGCGACGGTCTGGGTAATCCTCGCCATGGGTGTAGCGATCATCATAGGATTCATCGGTCTTGCGCTCAGCAACAAGGGAATAATACCGTATCTTGAAGGAAGCGGGAATACGGAAAGAGTCATAATCTACATATCAGACTTCTTAAGCTCCTATGGTATCTTTCCAGCAATAATTGCAGGTATTATACTTGCCGGAATGCTTGCTGCAACCATGTCCACGGCGGATTCGCAGCTTCTGGCATCGGCTTCTGCCATATCAAGCGATCTGCTTCAGGATTTTGGCAAAAAGAAATTTTCAGATGATACCGCGGTTAAGATAGCGAAGATCACTGTTGTAGTCATCTCTGCGATCGCTGTGTTTATCGCATATGATCCCGACAGCTCGGTGTTTTCCATCGTTTCATTTGCCTGGGCAGGCTTTGGCGCAACCTTTGGTCCTGTGATGCTGCTGGCGCTCTTCTGGAGAAGATCCAACAGACAGGGTGCGATAGCCGGAATGATAGCAGGGGCAGTGATGGTATTCCTCTGGAAGTATGTTATAAGCGGTCTTGGGGGTCCCTTTGCGATATATGAGCTTCTTCCGGCTTTCATCGTGGGACTTT
This sequence comes from Lachnospiraceae bacterium, assembly GCA_017417105.1. Lineage (GTDB taxonomy): Bacteria > Bacillota > Clostridia > Lachnospirales > Lachnospiraceae > NK4A144. Next base: position 2,296 of record JAFPZU010000071.1, read on the forward strand.
TAGTGAATATCATCGTATCACTTGCAACTCCCGCTCCGGAAAAAGAGATTCTGGAAAACTTTGATAAGGCTAACTCATAGGATACAATAACATGCAAGCCTGACGTGTACATTCTTCCTTATCGTTAAAAAAAAATCCCGGGGAGCGCCCCGGGATTTTTCAGCTTTTAACCTCTCATGACATTTGATACTGTTGACTGGGATATATTAAGCATGCAGGCGATCATCTCCTGGGTGAGATCCGGATCCTCTGCCAGATCCTTTATGATCGCATTCCGTTCTGCAGTTCCCCTGTAAGCGGGGATGACATATTCGATCTCTGTTACCGCATCACCGGAGTGTACCGGCTTTATAAGCGTGGTTCCGTCTTCAAGCTGCGCCCTGGCAAATTTAGCGCCCGTGCTTTTATTTATTACATAGCTTAAAGAAACGATGTCGGACAGATCATAGGAAACCCCATCTATGGGATCCTTGAAATCCGTATCCGAAAAAGCAAAAAGCAGTCCCTTGTTCATTAGAAAACCTCCTATCTAAGAAAATCAATGGTACAAAGGATCGGAATCTCCTTAGCCTTACCGGATAGAACCTGTATTATCGCTATGACCTTAAGCACGCAGAGAATGATAAGGAAGACTCCGCCTACAAGCCATCCGATAAAAGGAACAAGGCAGACGATGCAGGCAATAAGCGCGGCTACCGTAAGCCTTATCTCATTCTTAAGATGAAACCTGACAAAGGGTGAATCCTGTATCAGCACTGCAGCGATCATGCCGAGCACACTGAAGAGATACGGAAGGACTGCGATCAGTCTGTTATCATCAATATCCCATGGATCAAATTCCCTCGTATGATCCCTCGGATCGAAGGATGGATGGGGATGACCGTAGGGTTCCTGATGATAGTTACCGCGATAACCGGAGTGATCACCGTGACCTTGATGCGGCCCGGGACCATGGCCGGGCATGGGACCATGATGCGGATTGGGACCAGGCTTTGGACCGGGTCCCGGTACAGGTCCGGGAGCAGGATCCGGCTCAGGACCGGGAGCAGGTTCCTCAGCGGAAGACTGTTTGTTTTCAGGCTCTGCGGGTTCCTGAGTATTCTCTTTTGAGGCCGCATCGGATACTGCTTCCTTGTCCTCCGTATCCTGCTGATCTGTTTCTTCGATGCTATTGCTTTCCGCTTCTTTGATTTCTTCGCTGTCCTTTTGCGGCTCACCGCAGAAACTGCAGAAAGCCGCATTATCGTCAATCTCATTGCCGCATTTCGGGCATTTTTTCATGGCTTTTACCTCCTTGATCTTATTGTTACCATTGGAATATTATTTTACGATTGCTGCGGATTTATTGCAATGCTTTTATACTCGCGAACGATTTTAACTGTTACAATTCAGCGCACCACCAGTGCGCTGAATTGCAACACGCACGGTCTTCGCTTAGCTACGGTCGGTGCAAAGCCGACGTCCACTGGACGTCGTGCACCGCCATGCAGAATCGGCTTCGCCGATGCAAAATATGCCCTTTGGCATATTTTGAATGCCGTTTATGTGCGCATAGCGCACATGGCATCGATCGGCGTGCC
>JAFPZU010000072.1 GCA_017417105.1 Lachnospiraceae bacterium
AGTTTTGTCGTTTACTATAAAAGTGCAATAAATCGGTTAAGTTCTTTTCATTATTCTCCGATATACACTAATAGAAACGGATTTCTGGTTTTTTGAAGTGCATATAAGACATCAAGGAGGATATTACAATGGTTGATTTCAATTCAGGTTTCTCAAAGACTTCCGCGTATCAGAGCGGAATTACAAATCAGAAGACAGCAGGAAAAACAGGTGCTGCGCAGAAGACGGAGAATAAAGCCGACGCTGCAGCAGGATTCTTAAAAGGCAGTGATGCGGGAGCCATCTATGACAAGTCTTCAGTGCTTGACCAGATGGTTAATGATAAGACCTCCAGTATGCTCGGAAAGACAGTCGGTCAGCCCCAGCTTAGCGAGAAAGCCCAGAAGTATTATGATCAGCTGAAATCAAAATTCGGCGATATGGATTTCATCCTGGTATCCAATGACGAGAAGCAGAACGCCATGGCCAATGCAGCAAACTATGCTAATCCCAATAAGCCGGTAGTCCTTATCGGCGAGGATGAAGTTGAAAAGATGGCAAACGATGAGAAATTCCGCGAGAAGTACGAGGGAATCATTTCTATGGCAAAGCAGAACCTTGCCACCATGAAGGATCAGTTTGGAAACAATGATAATGTAAAGGGCTACGGAGTCCAGGTGGATGATGATGGAAATGTATCGTATTTTGCGGTTCTGAAAAAACAGGGAGACCAGCAGGCTGAACGGATAGCGAAGAGGCAGGAAGAGAAGAAGACCGCGCAAAAGGCGGAAGAGAAGAAAGAGGCAAAGAAAGCCGGGGAAGAAAGACTTGAGAAGAGTCGGAGCAAAAAGAGTGAAGAGGCAAGGAGAGCTTATGGTGAAAAGGATGAGTTCAAATACGAAGTTCTTCGCGCCGACAGCATAGATGATCTTGTGTCAAAGATATCCGATTTCCTTAATCCCGCAGCAGCCGGAGCCCAAAATGTCGGAGGAAACATAGACTTTTCAGCATGAGATATTATACGTTAAGACATAAAGGCACAGCCCACGTTGCAGCTTCGAAGGACGGGAAGAGGGCATATATCTTAAGAGCATTTAAGACCATGAACGTGCTGCTCCTTAAAGGACATGACGGAACAATACCGGGACTGTCGGAGGCTTTGGAGCTTGACAGTCCCGGAGTAGAGATACTGTCACCGATACCGCACCCGAGACAGGATGTTATCTGTCTCGGTATTAATTATGCGGATCACGCAAAAGAAGCGGAGAAGTTTGATGAGGCGGCTTTTTACAAGGAAAGACCCGATCCGATCTTCTTTTCAAAAAGAGTAGACTATTCCCAGGGAACAGGGAGTCTGATACCAATGCATGAAGACATCTGTGATTCTCTGGACTATGAGACGGAGCTCGGGGTAGTGATAGGAAGGGAAGCGTATAAGGTAAAGGCTTCCGAAGCACTGGATCATATCTTCGGCTACACCATAATAAATGATGTATCGGCAAGGAACCTTCAGACCAGACATAAGCAGTGGTATTTCGGGAAAAGCCTTGACGGCTTCACGCCCATGGGACCCTGTATCGTATCTAAGGATGAATTTGAAGGGATACCGGAGCTGGACATAAAAACCTATGTGAACGGGGAGTTAAGACAGTCGTCCAATACCCGTAATCTTATAACGGGGATTCCAGAGATAATAGAGATACTTTCTGCGGGCATGACCTTGTCACCGGGAACCATCATAGCAACAGGCACCCCCTCCGGGGTAGCCATGGGCATGGAAGATCCCGTTTTTTTGCGGGACGGAGATGAGGTAAGGTGTGAGATAGAGGGCATAGGATGCCTTACAAATACGGTCAGCGCTTCAGAGTAACTGTTCAGAACCCCCTGGGTTCTGAACAGTTACGGCAGCCCGCAATTTGAGATTTACTTTGAAATCTTAGCGAGGTATTTTCGAGCTTAGATTTCATGCATACGAGGTACACTTAGCGAGGTATTATCGAGCTTAGTGTACTACCGTTTGCTTCGCAAATGGCGGGCTGCCATGGCTAACTTTACTTATTCGCACGCCCTCAGCAGCAAGTGCTTCGGGCTGTTCTGAATAGATACGCTTCAGATTCATATGATACCGGTGAATAAAGAACTGTTTATCTCCGGCATGCTGTTTACAACAGTAACGGCGCCCAAGGAGAGCAGCTCTTCTTTTTCGCCATAGCCATAAGAAACACCGACACAGGAGATGCCGACATCATTTGCTCCGTTAACGTCAAACTTTGTGTCACCCACAAGGACGGAGGAGCCTATGAAGGAGGCGTCTTTTTCATTTCTTCTGAAGAGCTCGTATAAAACCTCGCTTTTGGTGTCTATCCTACCGTCGGGGGTGGAGCCTGCTATATCATCAAAATATCCTGTGAGGTCAAAATGCTCAAGCAGGGTTCTGCACATATGCTCAGGCTTTGAAGAAGACACAAAGAGCTTATAACCTTGAGCTCTAAGGAGAGTCAGACATTCCCTAAGTCCCGGATAGGGTTCGCTTTCAAAGAGTCCTGCAGGGCCGTAACGTTCTCTGTATAAGCGTACCATTTCTCTGGCGGTTTTTTCATCAACGCCGTATCTTTTGGTATAAGTATACATGAGGGGCGGACCTACAAAGAAGGTCAGTTCTCTGTAGTCGTCGGCTTTTATTCCCATGGTCTGAAGAGCGTACTGGGCGGATTTCATAATGCCCTCACCTGTGTCAATAAGAGTTCCGTCAAGGTCAAAAAGAATATTTTTTATGTCAACCGTTTCCTGCTTTACGAGTTTCCCTTTTTCATAGGTGAGATCATAGGATATCCGTCTTTTGCCATCAAGGAGATCCTTCAGGAAGAGCCGGTCTCCCTCCCACAGGTCAAGTGACAGTATCTTATCATCCGGGATGAAGGATAAGTTGCCTTCACTGCAGTCGTGCTTTTTTATTATACCGGCCTCTTCATCGGAGATCCCGGCGGAATAAAGATACATTTCCTCGTCAGGGTATTCATCGTTTCTGAAGTATATGATCCCGTGAAATCTGAAAGAGGTAAGCGCAAGTCCCGTTTCTTCGAAAACCTCTCTTTTAAGGCAGCTGCCCGCAGTCTCGTTTTCTTCAAACTTGCCTCCCACGCCTATCCATTTGCCTTCATTCACGTCGTTATTCTTTTTATTTCTTAAAAGCATTAAAGTACTGTTATCATTATGCAGGTAGCAAAGCGTGGATCTGAACATTTTCGTATGGCTCCTTTATATTCACAGTGGGGTATCTTGGGGGATATAATAACATATATCCATTAAGCATGCTAACGCCTGACACAGAGTAACTGCCAAGACAGTTCGGCTGAGCGTTGGCTCTGACTGCAAAATATGCCCTTTGGCATATTTTGAGTGCCGCTTAGATGCGCTATGCGCATCTGGCACCGGAACAGACAACATATCTGTCTTGGCTTAGCCACAAATTAGATTGAGTCTTTAGGGAAAAAATGGTAAAATACAAGGCTATGGAGAAACAGGCGGCAGACCCTAAAAGCTGCAAGGAAATACAGGCTCTGATCCCGGGATACCTTAACGGGAGCTTAAGCCTTAAGGAAGCCAGGCGGTTTACAGGACACATAAAAAAATGCGCGGGGTGCAGGGATGAGGTGGAGATCAGCTATCTGCTTGCGGAAGGACTTCAGCGGGCCGAGAAGGGAGAGACCATAGATCTCCATGCCGACCTTGAGGAGATGCTTGGAAAGACCGAGGATGCGATAATACACCTTACCCAGTTTCGTACCGCAGTTTATATGGTGGAGCTCACCGCGGTCTTTGTCCTTATTGCCTGTGTGCTGATACTATATATTTACAAATAGGACAATGAAAGAAAAGATACTTCTGATAGACGGACATAGCATGCTGAACAGGGGATTCTACGGGATCCCTCTCCTTACAAACAGCAAGGGACAGCATACGAATGCCGTCCTTGGTTTTTTAAACATAATGCTGAAAGTCATATCGGAAGAGCAGCCGGATTATATTACGGTTGCCTTCGATGAGCATGCTCCCACCTTCAGGCATAAGATGTATGAAGCCTATAAGGGAACAAGGCATGCAATGCCCGACGAGCTTAAGGAGCAGGTGCCGCTCATAAAGGAAGTGCTCTCCTCCATGAACATAGAGATCATTTCCAAGCCGGGACTTGAAGCGGATGACATCATAGGAACCATAAGCCGCATAGCCATGAAGGATGGCAGGGAGGCCGTGATCCTTTCAGGAGACAGAGACCTTTTGCAGCTGGCAACAAAAGATACGGTAAAGATAAGATTACCCCACACCTCAAAGGGGGAGACTACGGTAGATATCCTGTATGCGGCGGATGTTCAAGAAAAATACGGGGTAACTCCCGAGGGGATAATAGAGCTTAAGGCACTAATGGGAGACTCCTCCGACAATATCCCCGGTGTCCCGAAGATCGGAGAGAAGACCGGAGTCAGTCTGGTACAGCAGTACGGGACGATAGAGAATCTTAAACAGCATATCCCGGAGATCACAAAAAAATCGATCAAAGAAAGCCTTGAACAAAATTTCGAGCTTGCGGTGCTTTCAAAAAAGCTCGCAACCATCGATACGGATGCAGATATTGATTTTGCCTGGGAGAGAGCAAAAAAAGGAGAGCTCTTTAATGAGAAAGCCTTTGAGCTTTATTCCATGCTTGAGCTTAAAAGCCTTTTCCGCTACTTTGATGAGGATATAAAGAGTGTAAAGGAAGAGGACAAGAAGGATTTTTCCGATATGGAAGATCTGGGGGAGATCGAGGAACTCTTTGATTATCTTAAAAGATCAAAGAAAGCGGGACTTGCCACGGGGGAAGACGGGCTCTTCATCGTTACGGAGGATGAAAGGTTCATTCATATAACGCAGGGCGGCTTTGTTTCTCCGATGTACCTTAAGGCGCATGTTGAAAGCCTTATAAGGGAAGGACGGGGTGTTTACTACACGTATGATATAAAGAGTCAGCTGAAGATCCTTGACACAGGATATGGGGAAAGACTTCGGGATGTCATGATTATTGATTATCTTATAAATCCCCTGATAGACGACTATGATGTTCCGAAGGATACGGCAGATAAGGCTTACAGAGCATACCTGAGGGGAGAAGAGCAGTTTGAAAAGCTTGAAAGCCTTGGTATGGGAGAGCTTTTTTTAAGGATAGAGATGCCCTTAAGCTTCGTGCTTCATGACATGGAAAAAGAGGGAATAGGAGCATCTAAGGAGGCGCTTGTTGCTATCTCTGAGGAGCTTGATAAGGATATTAAAGCGCTTGAACAGGAGATCTACAATGATGCGGGAGAGAAATTCAATATAAATTCTCCCAAGCAGCTGGGGGTTATCCTCTTTGAAAAGCTGGGACTTTCCGGCGGGAAAAAGACGAAGAGCGGTTATTCCACGGCGGCGGATGTGCTGGAAAAGCTCTCGGAGGATCAGCCGGTAGTAAAGAAGATACTTGAGTACAGAAGCGTTTACAAGCTTAAAAACACCTACACCGATCCTTTGGCTGATTATATAGACGAAAACGGAAGGATACACTCCACCTTTAACCAGACTGTTACGGCAACGGGAAGGCTGTCATCCGCAGATCCAAATCTGCAGAACATACCGATAAGGACAGAACGGGGAAGAGAACTTCGGAAGGTTTTTATTCCAAGAGATGGATACAGCTTTACGGATGCTGACTACTCCCAGATAGAGCTCAGGATCCTGGCGGCGCTGTCTGGAGATGAGAAGCTCATAGAAGCCTTCAAGGCAGGACAGGACATACATGCAAGTACCGCTTCCCACGTGTTTCATGTTCCCTATGAGGAGGTTACTCCCCAGATGCGAAGAAACGCGAAAGCCGTCAATTTCGGCATAGTATACGGGATAAGCTCCTTCGGACTCTCGGAGAACCTTTCGATCTCGAGGAAGGAAGCGAAGGATTATATAGATCAGTATTTTGAGACCTTCCCGGGAGTTAAGAATTATCTTGACGGCCTTGTGTCGTCGGCAAAGAAAAGCGGCGCTTCGGTAACTTTTTTTGGGCGAAGAAGACCCATGCCGGAGCTTCGGGAATCAAATTTCATGAGAAGGCAGTTCGGAGAAAGAGTTGCCATGAACATGCCTGTGCAGGGGACGGCTGCCGATATCATGAAGATCGCCATGGTAAGAGTGCATGATATGCTTCGTGAAGCAGGCCTTAAGTCACGCCTTATCCTCCAGATCCATGATGAGCTATTGATAGAAACGGCTGAAGGGGAAGAGGAGGCAGTGAAGGATATCCTTCTTAACGGGATGATGAATGCTTGTGATCTTGCCGTGCCGTTGGAGGTTGATGTTAATACCGGAAAGGATTTCTATGAAGCTCATTGATGCGGAGTATGATCCTGAGGACTATGGCAGACGTAATGTACGGTTCATCGGTATAACGGGAGGAGTTGGCTGCGGAAAGTCCTTCGTCATGTCTTATTTAAGTAAGAGGACAGGCTGCAGATGCTTCACCTCAGACGAAGAAGCGAAGAAGCTTTATATTCCCGGAAGTCCGGTATTTGAGAAGATCATCGAAGCGGCAGGAAACGATGTTATCGATGAAAACGGTGAGCTTATAAAAGAAAGATTCGCAAAGAAGATATTTGCGGATGATGAATTAAGGAAAAAGATAGACGGCATAGTTCATCCTGCGGTTCAGGGGCTTATACTGGATGCCATGGCGAAGGAGAAGATATCCGGAAAGCATGATTTCTTTTTTATCGAGGCAGCGCTTTTAATAGAGTGCGGATACAAAGAGATCCTTAATGAGCTCTGGTATGTATATGCTTCCGAGGATACAAGACGGGCAAGGCTTAAGGCGGATCGTGGCTACAGTGATGAAAAGGCGGATGCGATCTTTGCTTCACAACTGTCCGATAAAGAGTACAGAAAAAACTGCGACAGGGTAATAGATAATGACGGAAGTATTGAGGACATGCACGCCTCCGTCGATAAGATTTTGAAAGGATTCGGAAATTGAGGTTTCTTATAATCGGAGCCGGCCCCTCCGGGCTTACATTTGCAAACAGACTGCTGGATCTGGGGATAGAGGATTTTCATGTTCTGGAGGCCGGTGAAGAAGCAGGAGGGCTTTGCAGGTCGAAGAACGTTGACGGAACTCCCCTTGATATCTCCGGGGGGCATTTCATAGATGTGAGGCGTCCTGCGGTAAATGAGTTTTTATTCCGTTTCATGGGAGAAGACGAGCTGTCATCCTTCGAACGGATAACGAAGATAAACACGGGCCGGGAGAGGATAGGGTATCCCTATGAGGCAAATATCTGGCAGCTTCCCATAGATGATGAGGTGGAGCATCTTAAGTCGATAGCGGCTGCAGGCTGCAACACGGGGGCGAAGGAGCCTGATAACTTCCTTGACTGGATCTCCTGGAAGCTTGGGGATAAGATAGCCGAAGAATACATGATCCCTTATAACGAGAAGATCTTTTCGGTGGATCTTAAGTCTTTGGGAACCTACTGGATGAATAAGCTTCCCAACGTATCCTTTGAAGATACCTTAAGGTCCTGTCTCATGAAAAAGCCCTACGGATCACTGCCGGGGCATGCGAGGTTTTATTATCCGAAAAAGCACGGCGCCGGAGAGCTGTGGCTTCGGATGGCTGAAAGAATAAAGGATCATATTGAATACGGAGTAAAGGTAACGGAGCTGGATCTTGAAAGCAGAACCGTTAATCCCGGGGGATATAAAGCTGATGTCATAATAAATACGGCTCCCTGGACAGCCTTTAAGGTTATAAAAGGAGCCTCCGATGATTTTCTTGAGGCTGTATCGAAGCTTTGTTATTCCTCGATAGTTGTAAAGTATCTGCCGGAAACCGAGGATCCCGAGGTGAACTGGGAATACTATCCCTCAAGGGATAAGGACTTTCACAGGATACTTTACAGAAACACTTTTGCAAAAGGTTCCAAGGGAGCCTGGGCGGAGATAAATACAAAGCGCTATGTGGCACATGACGGGGATGTGGCTTTTACAACAGAATATGCATATCCTCTTAACACCATAGATAAGCCGGAGAAGATAAGGCTTATTCTTGACGAGGCGGCAGGGCATAAGGTATACGGCCTTGGAAGATGGGGAGAATGGGAACACTATAATTCCGATGTTGTGGTAGAATTGGCAATGAAGTGTTTGGAAAGATTACTGGAACACACACGGTTTGGGGATTGAGATGGCTGAAAAAAAGGCAGCGGAAAGCAAAAAGACTGCGGAGACAAAAAAAGCAGCAGATACAAAGAAGACCATGGAGGGAAAGAAGTATCCGGGACAGCTTGTGTACGGTCTTGATATAGGCACGAGAAGCATAGTAGGCACCGTCGGATATATGTATAATAAAGCCTTCCATGTAGTGGCTATAGAAAGCAAGCCTCACGAGACAAGAGCCATGCAGGACGGTCAGATACACAGTATCGCCGCGGTGTCGGAAGCAATAACCGACGTGACGAGCAGGCTTCAGATAAAGCTTGGAAGACCTTTGCATGATGTTTGCATTGCGGCAGCGGGACGTGTGCTTCGAACGATCACCGTTCATGTGGAGCAGGAGTTCGGTGAAGTAAGGGATGTTACGAATGAGGACATTTATTCCCTTGAACTTTTGGGAGCGCAGAGAGCTTATGAGAGATTTATAAAGGAGAGTACCCTGAACCTTAAGTTTTACTGCGTAGGATATACGGTTCAGAAGTATTTTCTTGATAAATATCCAATGACGGATCTTCTGGCTCACAAGGGAAGTGAGATAGGAGCTGATGTTATCGCGACCTTCCTGCCGGATGAGGTGGTGGATGGGCTTTATAAAGCGGTTCAGATGTCAGGACTTCATGTGGCGGATCTTACCCTGGAGCCAATAGCCGCAATGGAGGTTGCGATTCCACAGAGCTTCAGGATGCTTAATCTTGCCCTTGTGGATGTGGGGGCAGGAACCAGCGATATCTCCATCACGAGGGATGAATCAATAGTGGCCTACGGCATGATACCAAGTGCCGGGGATGAAATAACGGAGGCGGTTGCAAAGCATTATCTTACGGATTTCGAGCAGGCCGAGCATATCAAATATGCGTCATCAAAGGGCGGAGAATTCACCTATAAGGATATCATGGGGATTGAAAGAAAGACCTCAGCCGAAGAGGTCAGATCCGTAGTAAAGGATACAGTGGGAATAATAACCAGAGAGACTTCGGATCAGATAAAGAAGCTTAACGGCGGTAAGCCCGTATCCGCTATCTTTGTAGTAGGCGGCGGCGGCAGGATACCCGGATACACCGAAAGTCTTGCAGCGGAAATGGGAATAGATCCTACGAGGGTAGCGGTAAGAGGCGAGGATGTTCTCAGAAACGTTGATTTCAAGGATAAATCCCTGCCTGCGGATTCGCTGCTTGTAACCCCCATAGGAATCTGTCTTAACTTCTTCAGGCAGAGGAATAACTTCATCTTCGTATCCTTCAATGACGTGCAGTATAAGCTGTACGACAATAACAAGCTTAAGATAATGGATGCCGCCATGCAGGCAGGCTATGCGAATGCGGATCTTTTCCCCAAGAGGGGGGCTGAGATCGGCTATACCATAAACGGAGAGAAGAGAGTTGTAAGAGGGGAATCCGGCGAAGGGGCAGTCATAAAGCTTAACGGAGCCGAAGCATCGCTCAATGATTCCATAAAGGCAGGTGATTCCATCGTTGTGGAACCTTCGACTGCAGGAGCTCCGGCTCACCTTTTGATACAGGAGCTTCCAGAATTTACGGATTCGCTGAAGGTCATATTTAACGGCAGTGAAGTCATGATACCTAAGTATGCGGAGGTTAACGGGACGCTGCAGAGCGGATATTATGAGGTAAGCGACGGCGACGAGATAGTGATGAGAAATTTTGTTACCGTTGCCCAGCTTCTTAATTTCCTCGATGTCAAAGCCGCCAGTGACTCGGATATAATGATAAACCATGCTCCCGCAGATATGGAGACCAGGGTTTACGAGAATTTCACCGTGGAGCTCTTAATAGATGATTCACCTCATACGGAGGAAGAGATCTACGGGGATACGATCCTTCCGGAGGAGCAGGATGAAGGCTTGGAGGAGACAGCTGCAGAGGAGGCCGGGGCAAAGAGTGAGGAAGAGCCTGCGGGTCAGCCTGCTTCAGAGCAGGGACAGGAGGCTGCGCCCGGATCTGAAGCTGTATCAGCTCCTGTGCCGGAAACCAAATCAGAGACGGAAACAAATCCCGGGGCGGAAACTAAGCCTGAGACGGAAACTGCGACCGGATTGCAGGGGAGCGGAGCTGAAACAGGGACACCCGTAAAAGAGGCGACAGCGGCAAACGGACAGACAGCAGCGCCTGCGGGGACGGCTGAGCCTAAGCCAGCGCCTCCCGAAAAGAAAGCAGATGATGATTCCATTACCGTAACGGTAAATGACGAGCTGGTGACGCTTTCCGGAAAAGTCAATTATGTATTTGTTGATGTATTTGATTACATAGATTTTGACCTTAAAACACCCCACGGCAAGATGGTCATAACAAAGAAAAACGGGATGAGAGCCGAGTACTCTGAAAGAATATCCAACGGAGACAGGCTCGACATCTACTGGGAGAAATGAGGATAAGATGAGATTTTGCAACATTGCGAGCGGAAGCTCGGGAAACTGTACTTATGTGGGAGACGACAATACCCATCTTATAGTAGATGCGGGGATCTCCGGAAAGAGGATAGAGGCGGGACTCAATGATCTGGAGCTTACTACCTCGGATGTGGCAGGGGTACTTATTACCCACGAACACACGGATCATATAGGAGGTCTTTCGATACTGGCAAGAAAATACGGGATCCCGGTCTTTGCCACCGGCGGCACCATAGAGGCCATCAGAAAGATCCCGAAATTTGAGAGTATCCCCGATCATCTGTTTCACCCCATCATACCCGAAAAGAAATTCTCCCTTGGAGATTTTGACATACTTCCGGTTCCTGTCTCCCATGATGCTGCGGAGCCCGTAGCCTACAGGATAGAGAATAACGGAAAAAAGGCCGCGATAGTTACGGATCTTGGAACCTACGACAGCCGCATAGTGGAATATATGAAGGGCTGCAATATACTGATGCTTGAAGCAAATCATGATGTAAGGATGCTTGAGGTCGGACCTTACCCCTATAAGCTGAAAAAGCGGATCCTTGGGGAGAAAGGCCATCTTTCAAACGACCTTTGCGGCAGGCTTCTTACGGAGCTTATTACGAATAAGCTGCAGCAGGTGATACTGGGTCATCTTTCAAAGGATAACAACCTGGAGGAGCTTGCCTATGAGACTGTAAGGCTTGAAGTCACCATGGCTGATGATAATTACAGATGGGGAGAATTTCCGGTAAGCATTGCAAGAAGAGATATGAGAACGGAGTGTATAGCGGTATGAATGAGAAGAGCCAGAAAGCAATAATAACCGTAGTGGGTCATGATACTGTAGGGATAATCGCGAAGGTCTGCACCTATCTGGCGGACAATAACATTAATATCCTTGATATCAGCCAGACCATAGTGGGCGGATATTTCAACATGATGATGATCACGGATCTTTCCGGAAAGAAGAAGCATTTTGCGGAGATCACGGGAGAGCTTGAGGAACTTGGAAAGGATATCGGAGTTCTTATAAAGATGCAGCGGGAAGATATCTTTAACGAGATGCACAGGATCTGAAGGAAGTTTTCGGCTGCGACACGGTGAATTTGCCGCGTGCCAAATTGCAGAAGTCTTTATTGTCCGTAATAAACAGGAGAGGCGGAGAATCAGAGTGATCAATATAAGCGAAGTAACTGAAACCAACGAAATGATACAGAAGGAGAATCTGGATGTCCGGACCATCACCATGGGGATAAGTCTGCTTGACTGTACAGATTCAGACCTTGATCGTTTTTGTGACAGGATATATAAAAAGATAACAAAGACGGCAAAGGATCTTGTGAAAACCGGAGAAGCAATAGAGGCAGAGTACGGGATTCCTGTCGTTAATAAAAGAATATCCGTAACCCCCATAGGCTTTGCCGGGACCTCAGCCTGTGAGAGCGCTGAAGACTTTGCAAAGATAGCCAGGACTCTTGACAGGGCAGCGAAGGATACGGGAGTAAATTTCATTGGCGGGTATACCGCAAACGCTGCCAAGGGTATGACCGGAAAAGAGAGACTTCTCATAGAGTCAATCCCCGAGGCCTTATCAACGACTGAAAGGATAATGTCCTCTGTCGTCGCGGGATCTACAAAGACCGGCATCAATATGGATGCCGTGCGGCTCATGGGGGATATAATATTAAAAACGGCGGAGGCTACAAAGGATAAGGATTCTCTTGGCTGTACAAAGCTTGTGGTGCTCTGCAACGCGCCGGATGACAATCCTTTCATGGCGGGAGCATTTCACGGGGTTACAGAGCCTGATGCTGTTATAAACGTGGGAGTTTCAGGTCCCGGAGTTGTTAAGAAAGCACTGGAGGGCGCCAGGGGAGAGGATTTTGAAACTCTTTGCGAAACCATAAAAAAGATCGCATTCAAGGTAACGAGAGTGGGAGAGCTTGTGGCGCAGGAGGCTTCAAGGAGACTGGGGATCCCTTTTGGAATAATAGATCTTTCCCTTGCGCCGACACCGGCTATAGGAGATTCTGTTGCGGATATCCTTAAAGAGATAGGGGTGGAGCATCCCGGTGCGCCGGGAACCACGGCAGCGCTTGCAATGCTTAACGATCAGGTGAAAAAAGGCGGCGTAATGGCTGCAAGCTATGTGGGAGGACTGTCGGGAGCTTTTATTCCCGTGTCTGAGGATCAGGGCATGATAGATGCCGTGGATGCGGGGGCGCTGAGCCTTGAAAAGCTGGAGGCCATGACCTGTGTGTGCTCCGTGGGGCTTGATATGATAGCGATCCCGGGGGATACGCCTGCTACGACCATAGCCGGGATCCTGGCAGATGAAATGGCGCTTGGTATGGTCAATCAGAAAACAACAGCCGCAAGACTGATACCCGTTATAGGTAAAAAGGTGGGAGACAATGCAGAATTCGGAGGGCTTTTGGGGCATGCGCCGATAATGCCCGTGAATACTTTCTCCTGCGCTGATTTCGTTAACAGGACCGGACGCATACCCGCTCCGATACATTCGTTTAAGAACTGAGCTTATACAAAGTTGTTTCATTTTCTTAAAAAAGGTAAAAGGAGATGACGATGATGGATGCTTGTGAGAACAGGAAGAACCTTGGGGAAATGACTGACAGGGAGCTTATGGAGGACATCGAAAGCGGAAAATACTGGAATCCGAATGCAATGGACTCACTTATCTATAATCCGTTTGCGGGAGCTGCAGCGATCTTCATTTACGAAAAGGGAAGCGTGGAACTTATCCGCGCAAATGACAAATACATAAGGGAGCTGGGCATGAATGCCAGCGAACAGAATGTCCTTGAGGAACCTTTTTTTGAAGGGATGGACGACGAGGACAGGGCGAACTATGACGCTGCGATAAAGAAAGCTATGTCCAGCTGGATGGAAGCGGAATGTGACAGCTGGATCGATATGCATTCCAAATGCTGCGGTTATGACAGAGTATGCATAAGAAGTACGATACAGCTTATAGGACTCTCAAAGGAGCAGCATCTTTTTTATCTCAGGATCAAAAATATAACCGAAGAAAAGATGAAGTATGAGGATCTTGCCGAGAGTGAGAAGAAATTCCGTATGGCAAGCGAGCAGTCAAATACTTTCGCCTGGGAATATGAGATCGCTACAAAGATAATGAGACCCTGCGCAAGGTGCATGAGGGTTTTGGGGCTCCCTCCTGTGCTTGAAAACTATCCGGAGCCTGTCATAGAGAGCGGTCTCTTCCCTGAAGAGGTTGCTGATAAATACAGGCAGTGGCACAAGCAGATAGCAGAGGGTAAGGAGCATCTGGAAGGGATCATACCGCTGACACCGGACAGGGTGCCCTTCATGGTGAAGTATACGACGGAATTCGATGAGGAGGGTAATCCTGTAAGAGCCTACGGATCCGCCACCGAGATCAAAGGATACGACATGAACTGGCTCAGGAAGAATTCGCTGTAGGATCGTAGGAGAAGCCGGAATGTGGTAGAATTGAACAGTCATGATCTCTAAAGAAAGAATAAGAATATACGCAATATTCATACTTTCTCTTTTTCCGGCGACGTTTTTCTTTTCGTCCGTAGGTGTTCGTGCCCAAAACACGGAGAATACCGTGCGGGTCGGCTGGTACGAATCCCCTTTCAATACAACCTATGATTCCGGGCGCCGCTCCGGCTATGCCTATGAATACCAGTTGAAACTGTCCGCGTATTCCGGATGGAATTATACGTATGTGGATGGCAGCTGGACTGACCTGATGCAGATGTTAAAAGACGGCGATATCGACCTTATGAGCGACGTCTCCTATACCGAGGAGCGTGCAAAGGAGATGCTGTTTTCCAAGCTTCCCATGGGTACGGAGGAATATCATATCTACATCGCTCCGGGGAACAGGGAGATAGACCCGACTGACTATTCATCTCTTAACGGCAAAAAGATCAATTAATTGTTGCACAGATCCTAACTATCAGTTATGAAAATATTGAAAAACGTCAGGGATTCCTTGAGGGATGTGTACAGACGGATCCTCCGCCTGGGTAAAAAAAAGCTGATCATGATACTGTCTTCAGTGGCCGCCGTGATAGCTGCGGTCATTCTTGTCGGTACGCTCAGAACGGGAACTACGGACACAGTAATAACTGAAGACAGAACCACCGTATCCATTACAGGGGAAAACTCAGACGGTCCGGACTACATCGAGGCTTCGGATGATGAGGATATTCCGGTTGTGGAGACAGCGACTGACGGAACCAGAGTAGAGTCTACCGAGGAAACGACAGTGCTTGCAAAAAAGGAAGATGCAAAACAGGGCTATCTTAACAGATGCGTCTTTCTGGGTGATTCCAGGACTGTCGCTATGGTCAATTACGGATTCTTTAATGATGACGCCGCTTTGGCGCAGATTGGTATATCACATCCCTCATTCGAAAAAAATACTTTTATCAACAACGCAGGTAAGGAGTACACGTTAAGATCCTATCTGGAAGCGCATCAGGCACCTGTGATCTATATCGCCCTTGGGGTCAACGGGATCAATGACCCCAGTGAAGAGCATTATAAAAGCACATTTGTGACACTGATCGACAACATATCTGAAATGGCTCCAAACTCTAATATAGTACTGATGGCCATTGGTCCCGTGGACGATAACGGATCATACAAGAAGACTGTACAGAACGCATGGATCGACAAGTATAACGATTTTCTCCTCGATACCGCAAAGGAAAAGCATATATTTTATCTTGATATAGCTGAGATACTGAAGAATGAAAGCGGACAGGTAAAGTCAGAGTATGATGCAGGTGACGGACTTCATTATTCAGGAAGCGGCTGCGAAGCGATATTCAACTATATAGTGGAGCATCCGGTACCGGGGATCCCTGATGACGGAGAATATGTAGTTAAATATATCAAGCCCAATCCAAACAAGACAAAGGTAACGATGGATAATGGGTCGGGTATTGACGAAGAAAAGCTGAAGGATCTTATGAATATGATGGTTGACGGAACTCCTGCTAAATCGGAAAACAAGACATCCGGTTCTGCTGCTGACCTTCAGACTTCGCAGGAAGAGAAGGAGAGAGAGGAAGCGAAGAAAAGGGAAGCCGAAGAAGAACAGCGCAGAGAAGAGGAGCAGAGAGAAAAGGAAAAGGAGAAGGAAGAAGCTGACGAAAAAGCCAGGGAGGAGGCTGAAAGAAAGGCAAAGGAGGAAGCGGCAAAAAGAGCCGAGGAAGAATCCAAAAGGAAGGCCGAAGAAGAAGCTTCGCGCCGAGCCGAGGAAGAAGCATCACGCCAGGCTGAAGAAGAGGCTTCACGCCGTGCTGAGGAAGAAGCCTCGCGTCAGGCTGAAGAAGAAGCCTCACGCCGTGCTGAAGAAGAGGCTTCACGTCAGGCTGAGGAAGAAGCGTCCCGGCATGCTGAAGAAGAGAAATCCGGTCAGACTGAGGAAAACCAGTCAGACCAGTCCGAGCAGTCAGATCAATCAGATCAATCAGAGGAATAGGCAAAGTCAATCACAGAACCGTCCCCTGATTGATTCGATCATCCGACCGGCTGGAAGGATATGATCTCAGCTTCCTGCTGCTCTTTGAAGAGTTCCTCAAAGCGGTTTTTTGCCGTGGCTTCGTCATAATCTTCAAACTGGCTGTTGCAGGTTTTGTAATAATAAGTGTCATATCCATCCGTATCGTACAGAACATAGGCTTCCTCGGTTTCGATCAGGTTTCCGCTGTCCGCGAGGAACTTGGACATGAAGTGATTCCCGCCAACGTAGATATTTCCGTCCTTAAGCGACAATGGATAAGCTGTGCCTCCGGCAGAAAGGGTTGCAAGGTAAGCCGGGGCATTATCCTTGTAATAATAGATCTCGGCATCGATGGCAGCGTTTACTCCCGGATCGTATTCGTAGGTACCGCTTGACACGAGAAGGACATCCGTATCTCCAAGGGTGACATTGGCGTAGCCTCTTCCGTCCTCAAGCCTGTCAACGATCTGAGTAAAGGTATCACAGCCTGTGATATCTATGGTGGGCGTCTGATCCGGGGACACATATACATCGTCTGCCTTAAAGGAGGCGGGGGAATATGAGCTTTCGGTGCCTGCAGTTTCAGAAGCATCCGGGGTCTTCGTATCCGAAGGAGCAGCTTCCGATGCTGATTCCGTTTCCACAGTCTGTGGCGCGGAAGCCTTATCAGTACTTCCGCATCCCGTGATAGGTGCTGTCATCGCAAGAGCTGCTGTCATACATACAATGATCCTGTTTTTCATAATAATCTCCGTTCTCTTTTTCGCATAATTGTACCATAACAACTGACAGTATGAAAGGGTTAAACGAAACGCACCATCTTGCAAAAAACAGAAAGATGGCTTAATCTTTGAATTGATTTTCGAGGATCATAGTAAAAGCGAGGAGATAGACGATGAAAAATTTATACGTGCTGAACGACGGTTTTGAGATGCCGAAGATTGGTTTTGGAACCTATAATGAGGAATTTAAGGACAACAAGGAGGCTATACTTCAGGCGATAGATTGCGGGTACAGATTCTTTGATACGGCGTCATTGTATGAAACAGAGAGATCTCTGGGAAATGCCATAAAAGAAAGCGGAATATCAAGATCCGAGGTGATAATAGAAACAAAGCTCTGGATCGATGAGATGGGTGAAAAGAACGCTAAAGCCGCGCTTGAGAGATCCTTGAACAGACTTCAGACGGATTATATCGATATCTACATGATACACTGGCCCAGACAGACAGGAGCAGAAAACGAAAACTGGAAAGAGCTGGATATCGAAACATGGAAAGCTATGGAAGGCTTCGTTCATGACGGAAGAGTAGGAAGATTGGGGCTTAGCAACTTCCTTCCTCATCATCTTAAAAATATTCTCGAAAACTGTACCATCCTTCCGGTAGCGGATCAGCTTGAGCTTCACCCCGGACACTCCCAGGAGGCGGCAGTGCAATACTGCAAAAAAAACGATATCCTGCCGATGGCCTGGAGCCCGCTTGGAAGAGGGCGGGAAAATGTGTTTGCCGGAAATGAGATGCTAAGGTTTCTTGCAGATAAATACGGGAAAAGCGTTCAGCAGATCAGCTTGAGATTTCTTATTCAGAAAGAGATACTTCCCATACCGAAGGCATCCACAAGGAAACATATGGAAGCAAACCTTGACGTGTTTGATTTTGAATTGTCTGAAGATGAAGTTTCCATGATCACCTGCATGCCTCAGACAGCATGGATGGGGGAACATCCGGATATTCATATTCCGACGAGGAAGAGTAATCCGGATAATGTCTGAGGAGGTTTTATTCTGCGACTTCACGGGTGTATACAGAAGTCAGGGAATACTTAAGGGGAGGGATACGATCTGCTTTTCGGATCTTTCCGGCACCGGGATGTACGTGGACGAAGATGCTGAAAAGGAGATAAAACGCAGGCTTTTCGCTGCGGGGATTCCCGGTAAATACAGGATACGGTTTCTTGATAACGGAAACTATCATTACATGACACGGATACTTGCTTCTTATATGGAAGCCCCCTTTGATCTTATTACCTTCGATAACCACACGGATGATAAGCCCCCTGCGTTTGAGGGACTTAAGTCCTGCGGCTCCTGGAGGCTTGATATTGTCACGGAGAATAAATACCTGCGAAAAAACATGCTTGTAAGAAGCCGGCAGGATTTTGATAAGGCTTACATTCCTTCAAAGCTGCCGCTATACATTTCTCTTGATAAGGATATACTGAGCCGTAATGTACTTGAAACCAACTGGGATCAGGGCGATATGACGGAATCGGAGCTGTTTGGGATACTTCAGGAGCTTTTTAAGACAAGGAAGATCGCAGCCTTCGATATCTGCGGTGAGGCTCTTCCCGAGGGACCCCAGGAAGCAAACCGGGAATTCAATCTCCGGATCCTGAAACTGTCAATCACAGAACCGTCCCCTGATTGACTGATGCGCAGGCAACGTATTCTTCAAACATGGGAAGTGTGAATCTCACGTATCCGTGGGTGCTCCCGTCAAGTATCCCCTGCTTTATAAGCCGGTCCCGGTATACACTGTATTCGTTATCGGATAGGCCGGAAATTGTTTTTATCTCTTTTGCTTTCCCGATTTCTGACCGGGCCACCCCGAATGCGAGCTTTTTGTCGCCTTCAGACATTTGAACTGAAATCCAAAGATAGAGAGATAGAAGACCTGAAGCAGAAGCTGGAAACGCTGGAGAAAAAGAGCCCTGTCTGAAGAATATCTGACAGATATCAGAGCTTACAGATTGTGGTATAATTCAAAAAAACATACTGAAAAGAGGTGGAAAAATGAACGAACAGGATTTATTAAAGGCGGTTAATCCCAGTTATACGACAGGAAAAGGATGTCTGGGACTCCTTATGGCGGCGGGAGAGCCTGATGCCGTTAAGCTTGCAGGCAAGGTGGATATGTCGGAGATCATGGGAGCTAAAAGCAGCTCGGCGGAGGATCCGATCCAGCAGGAGATCGTAGGGGCGTACCGTGTGGCGCATGATGCCCGCTATGCGGTATGGAACAGGATTGCGGAAGAGTCCGGCTGTGATACGATCGTTGATCTTCCCTGCGGATATCTGCCGCATGGACTGGCTGTTTCAAGGATGGGAAAGCAGTATTACGGTCTGGAGCTTCCGGTAGTTATAAATGAGATCAAACCGGCGATGGAAGAGCTGTCGGGGCATGATCCTGCAATACATTACCATGCGGTGGATGCAACAAATTATGATTCACTGAATCAGGCGTTGAAAGACGTGAAGGGAAAGATCTGCATCATTACAGACGGTATGCTGGGATTTTTCAACCCCAGCGAGCTGAAAGAGGTGTGCCAGTCGATTGGCAGGCTCCTTAGGGAGCATGGCGGATCGTGGTATACCTCGGATGCAATGTCAATTGAACTGATGGCTTTTGCGTATGAGGCGGTATGGCAAAAGGATCCCCAGGTTGTTTTTAGGGCGGTTGCTGCAGGATCGGCAAGTAAAGCTGAAATAGACAACAGCATCAACCCGTTTATTGCCTGGAGTTATGATGAACGTAAAAAGCTTATGGAGGAACAGGGGTTCAGTGTCAGGGAGTTTCCATACAGTGAAAAGCTTCCGGAGCTTAGAACGGCAGACGCAGATCTTATGCAAAGACTGCGTGAGGTTCTTTCTAAAATGAAGGAATGGGAACTGACGGTACGTGCAGAAGCTGCTTCAGAAGAAAGAGCCGGAAAATTCTCAGTAGCTACCAGGCGCGAAGGAGATACAGTTTATTATGAGATCTTCGGCAGAGTAGATACCATAACATCACCTGAGCTTCTGAAGGCGTTTGAAAACGGGGGCAAAGGGGAGAAGATAATCGTTGATGCTGCTAAAATGCAGTACATTTCATCTTCCGGCCTTCGTGTTCTCATGATGATGCGCAAGTCTCTTAAAGACAACGGATCACTGCAAGTCATAAACTGCTCGCAGGAAGTAAAGGATATTTTTGAAGTTACGGGATTTGATTCCATGTTTGATATAGTTTAACTCTATCGTAACGAAGTGTCAGACCGTGTGAAACTGTCGGCAAAGGGTATCGGAGGAATGAACGATGGTTATGACACAGGGGGACGGTTCTTATTGTGTTCCGAAGCGGACAGAAACGGTATTCTGCATCGGGACTATTATACTGGTTAACGTTAATGAGTGCCG
>JAFPZU010000010.1 GCA_017417105.1 Lachnospiraceae bacterium
ATGTCAATCACAGAACCGTCCCCTGATTGATCTGTTTAATCTACAGTTACCTTGATCTCAAGCTTCTGATTTCCGCAGCAGGCTGTAATAACCGCATTTCCCATATCCCGGGCATAGACCGTACCGTCCTTATCAACTGTTGCTACATCCCTGTTTGAAGTCCCGAAGGATACGGCGGCTGAAGCACCGGCATCCAAAAAATCGGGAGTTACCTTAAGGGTTTCCGTCTGTCCGGGGTCTAAGGAAAGCCTGGTATTTGAGATCGTAAGCTTTTTTACCTTTACCGACTTGTCCGTTCCTTCCGAGGGATCCGTGTAAGTTACTTCCATATCCCGGTCTCTTCAAATTCCTTTGCCCGCTCCTCGGCGGAATAAATTATGCTTCCGTCGTATCCCATTATCTTAAGAAGTTTAATGGCATTTCTTGTTACCGCGGGTCCTGTCATAAGCTTGTAGGAAAAATGCATGCTGTCATCTAAAAGGTCTTCCTCAAAATGATAGTTGTCAAAATGATCCGAAAGGATCTTTGTAAGCTCCACATCGTGAGTTGCCGCAAAGCATATGACGCCCTCCCCCGTAAGGCTTTTAAGTATCTCCGAGGAAGCCGCTATACGCTCTATGGTATTGGTTCCCTTAAGCACCTCATCCACAAAACATATGACGGGGGATATGTTCTTTCTCTTATCTATGACTCTTTTAAGCGCCTTTATCTCCGCCATGTAATAGGAGCTCCCCGAAAGTATGTCATCAGAGACCGACATGGACGAAATTATATGAAATCTTGAGATCCTGCAGCTTTTCGCATAGACCGTTGCTATGCTCTGTCCCAGGATAACGCCCAGTGCGACGGAGCGCAGAAACGTTGATTTTCCGGAAGCATTCGACCCCGTTATCAAAACTCCCTTCTCCCCCGCTTTGATGTCGCTTGATACAGGCTTATGTATAAGTGGATGGGAAAGCGTCTTAATATCAAGGCAAAGCTCCTCCGTATACCCGGGAACGCAGTAAAAAGGCAGGCTCTTCCTGTATCCGGAAACTGCGATAAAGGCATCAATCTCTCCCGTTGCCACAAACATTTTCTCGATTTCTTCCCTGTGGGATATAACCTTATCAAGCATCAGATTGAACTTGATAAGATCTATGTGAAAGAAGATCCTTAAGTAATCAAGAGCCATGTTTAACAGGCTCCCGGTAAGCCCCCGGCCTCTCGTTAACACAAAGCTCCCTCTTGCTACTCCTTTAAGATCCTTTGAAGCGGCATGAAGCGCCTTTCTGTAATCCTTTTCCTCATCATCCTTAACGGAAAGCATCTTAACTGCTGCCTTATAGGTTTTTATTATGTATGAAAAGCAGGCAATATACTCGCTAATCTCACCTTTTCTCCTGAAGTAAACCGGTATGTTTACGATAAGCGCTATTATAAAGATCACCAGCCCGAAGGAAGGAAGGGCAAAGACGAGATACAGGGAAAAAATCCCGAAAAGCGCACAGAGGATGTGGATGAGGTTTCCTCTTCTTTCTACCCCTTCAAGGGCATCCAGAGTGGCGCTTACAGGCTTTATTATATCCCTTCCGATGTCCTTAAGCTTTTCCCTGTAGGCTTCCTTAAGCTCTTCGTTTTCGGAAAAATATACCGCAAGGTCGTCCCTTCTTTTAAGCTCCTCCTCATCGCAGAAGGGCTCCCTGAGCATTGCGTAGAGCCTCTCCTGTCCCGCAAATGAAACGCAGTCATCAATCCGTGCAAAGACCTGGTCCATGTTCATGTCATGCCAGGTCTGGTCGGAAAGCACTATATCAAGGTTTTTCCTTCTCCCTGCAAGGTAGGCATCCTTTATAAGATCCATCTCCCCGGGAGCATAGCTTCTTAATCTGTCCATTTTATCGGATATCACCCTTTATTACCTATTTCATTTACCTTCTTTATGATGAGTGAAGGATCCTCTCCAATGTTAAAGTTTCCATCCTCATAAAGGATCTTTCCTGCTATCATTGTAAGCCTTACATCCGCTTTCGATCCGGAATACACCAGGTTTTTGGTGATGTTATTTACAGGCTGCATCTCAGGCTTTGACATATCGATCCTTATAAGATCGGCATACTTTCCGGGAGAAAGCACATCCGATTCCTTTAGTCCCATTGCCTTTGCGCCGCCAACCGTTGCCATATACAAAACCTCATCCGCATCCATTGATGAAGCATCCCTTTTCTGCAGCTTTGAAAGCCCGGTAACAAGGAACATCTCCCTGAACATATCAAGACAGTTATTGCTTGCAGGTCCGTCGGTACCTATGGCAAGAGAGATGCCTTCTTTAAGGTAATCCGCTATCGGAGCTATCCCCGAAGCAAGCTTGGTATTTGATCCGGGATTTGTAACAGCGTAAAGCCCTCTTTTCTTAAAGATCTCCCTGTCGTTATCTGAAAGATATACACAGTGATATCCCCCGCCTCCGAAATCAAAAAGCCCAAGGGAATCGGCAAATCCGGTAGGAGTAAGCCCGTATCTTTCAATACAGCCCTTAACCTCGCTCTCCGTCTCCGAATTATGCCCCCAGACGGGAGCAGAATATTTATGTGAAAGATCGGATAATCCCGTAAGGAGCTCCTTCGAACAGGTATACTCCGCGTGATACCCCAGCATATAGGTTGTGAGCGGGTTCCCGTGATTCAACTTATCAAGCCACTCCTCCTGCAGCTCAAGGGACTGGGAGAAATTATTCATAGACCCCACCTGTACGCATCTGAAACCGCACTCTTCGGTAGCTCTCGCTATATCATAGGGGGTAAGATACATATCAAAGCAGGCCGTAACACCTCCGGTAAGATATTCCATTACGGCAAGCTTCGTACTCCAATAGATATCCTCCCCGGTAAGCTTTGCTTCTCTGGGAAAGATGCAGTCGTTAAGCCATTTGTCAAGGGGCATATCATCTGCCATGGAGCGCAGGAAAGTCATGCCGCTGTGGGTATGGGCGTTCTTGAAGCCCGGCATCAGAAGGTCTCCTTTAACGTCGATCTCCCGGTCGTATTTTATTCCTCCAGGCTCATTCTCAGGTTCTCCTATATATAAGATCCGCTCCCCTTCAACACAGAGCACCCCGTCTTTTATTATCTTATCCCCCGGCTTCATCGTAAGGATACCGGCATTATAAAACCTTATATTGCTCATATTATAATTATCTTCCTTTCATCGCCTGTGCTATTGACTTTTCAAACGGTGGCTTAAGCACACCCTTTTCCGTTATTATTGCGGTAATAAGAGAATGATCCGTCACATCAAAGGCAGGATTGAAAAACTTCGCACCCTTAGGCGCCATTGGCTCCTTATACCACATGCTGCCTATCTCATCGGGATCTCTTAACTCTATCTCTATATCATCCCCGGTGGGGGTATTCATGTCTATCGTGGAATATGGTCCAAGGACATAAAAAGGCACCCCGTAGTGCTTTGCTATTATGGCTGCTCCCGAGGTTCCGATCTTATTTGCCGTATCTCCGTTTGCCGCTATCCTGTCGCAGCCGACCAAAACCGCCTGGATCCTGCCCTGCTTCATAAGGAGGGATGCCATGTTGTCACAGACTACGGTCTCATCAACTCCGGCGTTCACAAGCTCAAAAGCCGTAAGCCTTGCTCCCTGCAAAAGAGGCCTTGTCTCATCGGAATACACATGGAAGTTGTATCCCCTCTCCCTGCCCAAAAGGATGGGGCCAAGTCCCGTTCCGTATCTTGTGGTGGCAAGCGCTCCCGCGTTGCAGTGGGTCAGTATCCCGTCTCCGTCATGTAATAAAGACAAGCCGTGCTCTGCGATGCACATGCACATCCTTATGTCTTCTTCATGTATCTCAAGAGCTTCGGAATAAAGCCTCTCAGTCGTGTTTTCAGGATTCTGTCCCGAATGTATGCACTTATCCGCGAGGGTCAGCTGCCTTTTTATCGCCCAGGAAAGGTTGACCGCCGTCGGACGCGAAGAATCAAGATGCTTTCCGTCCTCCTTAAGCTTACTTAAGAAATCGTCCTTATCAAGGGTACAGTGTTTTTTTGAAAGAAGTGCCATGCAGTATCCCGCAAAAACACCTATACACGGAGCGCCTCTTACGGCAAGGCTCTTTATCGCATCATACATCTCCTGTAAGGTGCTTATATGAAGATACTCCACCCTGTTCGGCAGCTTCGTCTGATCAAGGGCTATTATCTCGTCCCTGTCGGGAGAAAGCCTTACCGGATCACTGTCCTTGTACTTAAACTCCATCAGAAGACCTCTATGGACCTTGTCACAAGCTTTTCAAATAAGGGAGCGGCTTCCTTTCCTGCCTCCAGCACCTCCTCCGCCGTAAGCTCATGATCCGCAATACCGGCAGCGAGATTTGCGATGCAGGAGATGCCGCAGATCTTAAACCCGCAGTGTCTTGCAGCAATAGCCTCTACCACGGTGCTCATACCGACGGCATCGGCTCCTAATCCTTTGAAGAGCTGAATCTCTGCAGGCGACTCATAGGAGGGACCCGTAAGCTGGATATAAACTCCCTCCTTCACATCTAATCCAAGCTCCTTTGCAGAGGCCTTTATCTTGTCCCGAAGGCCTTCGTCATACACATGGGTCATATCCGGGAATCTTACCCCAAGCTCATCCATATTTGCTCCTATCAAAGGATTCGGCGCAAAGCTCGATATGTGATCTTTTATTATCATGAAATCTCCGGGGGCAAAGGATGAATTTATTCCTCCGGAAGCATTTGTAAGGAAAAGTATCTTTGCTCCCAAAAGCCTCATAAGTCTTGTAGGCAGCACCACATCGGAGATATCATACCCTTCGTAATAATGTATCCTGCCTTTCATGCAGACAAGCTTTTTTCCGGCTATAGTTCCGAATATGAACCTGCCGTCATGTCCCGGTGCCGTTGAAACCGGAAATCCGGGAATCTCGCTGTAAGGTATTTCGCAGATAACCTCCATGTTCCTTGCATAATCTCCAAGGCCCGATCCCAGAATCAGCGCGATCTCAGGAACAAAATCCGTCCTGCTCTTTACATAGTCTACGCACCCCTTAAGCTTTTCAAATCTTTCATCTGCCATGATCTTTCTCCTCCATCAGAATTCATCTATACCGTCATCTATACTGCCGCGATCTTCAGGATCTTCCTCTCCCTCCTGCCTCCTGCGCTCTTCTTCCATGCGCTGCTCCTCTTCCATTGCTCTCCTTGCGGCCTTTTTCTTTCTGCGCTTCTCCTTTTTCGCCTCGGTATAGGCCTCCTCGAACTCTTCCAGTATCTTCCTTGCCTTTCCGTACTGGTTGCCGTTCACGTAGATAACGCAAAGCTCTTTAGCGCCGCCGAATTCCCTTCTTCTTAGAAGCGGTATCTTCTCCCACCTCTCAAGATAAGAAACCCGGTGTCTCACAAGGGCTGAAACCACCTTGCTCTTTGCTTCAAAATCCGTAGTTGAAAAAAGTTCTATATCATTACTGTCCATCATAAAAATCATCTCCTTCGACGGAATTAAATACCAGATTTTTCGTGTAGCCTTGTAATTTTATCATAGATAACGGATAATTAAAATATTATCAACGGCTTATCACTGAGTAAGTGCCAAGACATTAGATTTATACTGGTTAACGTTAATGAGTGCCGAAGGCACGAATTTAGGTTAACCGCATATACCGCGGAACGGCTTTTCAAATCGGCAGTTAATTTCGTTCGCGAGTATAGCGACTTTACCAGTTAATTTACAGGGAGCCCAGAAATGAAATATACAAAATACACCATAGAGACCACAACAGAGGCGGAAGACTATATATCAGCGGCTCTTGATGCTGCAGGGATAGAGGGGATAGAGATCGAGGACTCCGTGCCCTGGACAAAGGAGGAGCTCGACGAGATCTTTGTGGATGAGGTTCCGGTTAATACAAATATCCCCGAGGGTCATGCTCTTGTCTCATTTTATCTTGAAGAGGATAAGGACAGGGATGCTTATCTTACGGGTGTCAGGGAAGCGATAGAAGAAATGCGGGCGCTTACGGATGTGGATTTCGGAACTCTGAATATAATCTCCGATGATATAGAGGATGAAGATTATCTGAATTCCTGGAAGCAGTTCTTCCATGCCTTTGAAATAGAGCTTGCAAATGATACTGCCCTTGGCATAATCCCCTCCTGGGAAGAAGAAAAGACACCTTTAGGATCTGACATCATCCTTCATATAGACCCCGGCACGGCATTCGGTACCGGAGCCCATGAGACAACAAGGCTCTGCATCATAAAGCTTTCCAAATATCTTGAGAAGGGAATGAAGGTTCTGGATCTTGGAACCGGCTCAGGCATCCTTGCAATGACTGCGCTGAAGCTGGGGGCAGGCTGTGTGAGGGGGACTGAACTTGATAAAAATGCCATTCCCGCCGTAGCTGAAAACTTTGATAAGAACGGACTTAAGGATGCTGACTTTGAGCTCCTTATGGGAGATGTGGTAAGTGACGAAGCTTTTCGTAAAAAAACAGGCTCAGGCTATGACCTTGTGGTTGCTAATATCCTGCCCATAGTCTTAACCCCGCTAACAGGCGTGATGCATGAGATGGTAAAAAGCGGAGGGCTTGTCATCTATTCCGGGATACTTACGGAAAAAGCGCCTGATGTGATCAGGACGCTTGAAGATAATAATTATGAGATCCTTGAGCAGCAGGAGCTTGGCGAATGGTGCGTTTTAGTCTCCAA
>JAFPZU010000073.1 GCA_017417105.1 Lachnospiraceae bacterium
AGCGAAATAAATAATTTCGCTTACTATAAAGCCTCCGGCGGATGCGCCCGGATTTTGCAAGGAAATATGCCGCTTTCAGCGGCCAAAATCCGGCGCAGTAAACGACAAAACGAAAAGAGTTTTGTCGTTTACTATAATATTGATAAGAAAAATTTAAAAAGTGGCTTTCCTACCCCGTTTTTTACGGACTTTTTTCCGTATGTATCAGTACAAGGATGTGAAATGGGGTTAGGAAAGCGTTCTTTTAGTCCGATATATAAATCGTGATCCCCGTATACTTCACGCAAGGTCTTTCGTAAGTATATAATTGATTTGGGGAGTCATGCTCCGAAACAACTACCGATACGGGAAAGACAGATGACAGAGAACGTTACAGCAAATGAAAGAGCAATAAAGGCGTCTAAGAGCACGGAAGAGCTTAACACCTTTCTATCAGAGGAAAAGCAGCACATACTGCACCTTACAGGGAAGATCCTGAACAGAAAGATAACGGAGAGCGACGACGAGTTTTCGATAGCGCTGTTAGCAGTCTCCGAGGCGGTCAAAAACTATGACAAAGCCAGAGGGGAATTCTGGTCCTACGCTTCACATGTGATAAAGAGCCGTGAAACGGACTACTACAGGAAGACGGCCAGAGTGTCGGAGACTGAGATGCAGGTAGCTCCTGAAGTGTTCAGCGGCGAGCAGTCGGAAGATGAACGCGACGGAACTCTTGTACGCACGATCAGCGAGAAGACGGCAGTTACCGTGAACACAAATGTCAGGGACGAGATAGAAAGCCTCAGCGAGAAGCTTAACGGCTTCGGGATAAGTTTCTTCGACCTGGCGGAATGCTCTCCCAAGGCACAGAAATCAAAGACGGCATGCGGACAGGTGCTTAAGGCGATATTTTCTCCGCCGCCGCTTTTGGAGGAGATCCTTAAAAACAGGAGCCTCCCGATAAACAAGATACTGGACAGGGAAAAGGTTTCAAGAAAGCTGATAGACAGACACAGAAAGTATCTCATAAGCGCCTCACTTATCCTTTCGGGGGATTACCCGGAGATAGCGGAGTACATACCTTTTTCAAAAGAGTTGAAACAAATGACAGGTGAAACAGAATGAAAGCACTCGTACTTGAATTAAAAGAGAATAGGGCAGCGGTTCTGGATGACTGCGGAATAGTGCATGCCATAGCAGATAAGGGCTATGCCATAGGCCAGGTGCTTAACTTCACGGAGTTTGAGCTTAAGCGTGAAGAAGCAGGGACCGGGAAGAAGGGCACATCGGCAAACGGCGGCACAAAGAAAGGATCTCTTGCGAAGGCTGTGAGTGAACTCTCGGTATTCACAAGGGTGGCAGCAGCCATACTGGCAGTAGTCATAGTGGGCGGCGGAGTTACGGCATATGCAGCTCCGGTAAGTACGGTAACGGTAGAGGGAGCAACCTCTGTAGAATATAAGCTGAACATCTTTGACAGAGTCGTGGAGGTTTCCATTCCCGATGAAGCGGTGGATGTGGATGGATCTGCTCTTACGAGAGAAGTCAAGGGAATGAAGATCGCTGATGCAATAGATGCAACGGCAATGAGCTACGGAGACAAGCTCTTTGATACAGGCGAGGGTGATGAAGCGACCGAGCTTACAGTAAAGGTTGGCGGGCTTAAGCAGAGCGACACCGGACTTTCCGACAAGCTGGATAAGAAGGTAGTGGAGATCAAGAACAAAACTCCGGAGAATAAGAAATCAGGTTCTTCGACTGATTCTACGATAGCAACCGAGGCGGTGAGCCAGACGGTTAATGCATGCGAAGTGAGGACAGAGTACAGCAGCGATGACTCGGATTCGGATGATTCAGATCACGATTCGGATCATGAATCACACGATGAGGGAACAGCAAATACCGCAAAATCTGCTGCCAAAACAAAGAAGAAGACTTCATCTGCAAAGAGCGAGGAGACAGCTCCCACTGAGCAGAGCGGACAGGAGACCGGATCAGGCGAAACGAAGCCTGCTGATCCCAAGCCTGAGGCAGGAACGGCTGTCGAGCAGAAGAGTACGGAGCCTTCGAGTGTGGAGCAGCCTAAGGCAGAAGAGAAACCCACCGAGCAGAAGCATGAGGAGCAGAAGCCGGCCGATAAGAAGCCTGCAGAGGAGAAGCCAAAGGAAGAAAAGCATGAAGAGCCTGGCAGCGGCGAGACCGATCCCAAGACTCCCGGTGATGCGCCCGAAGAGAAACCCGCAGATCCTCCGGGAGACGGCGGACACGAGGAAGACCCCGGGAAAGCAAACGAGAATCCCGGCGAAGGCCAGCAGATAGAGGACGGCGGGAATACCGGCGAAGGCCAGTCCGAAGAAGGCGAGGCCGTGCAGATGGGAGACAGCACAGAGGAAGATAGCGCGGAAGCCGTGGAAACTGAAACGAACGATGAGGAATCAGGTCAGGCTGATGACACTGCGGCAGAAGGCGAAGACATCGTAGAGACAGAAGATTAAGTTTATTTGAAAATATCGCTGTAAACTGAAAAGAAATTATCCTTGATAACGGGCTGGGAGGAAACGGGCTTTTGCTCACTCCACAGCTCGTTATTAAATCCTGACGGAAGATCCTTTGTGAACGCGGAATATATCTCGTCAAAAGCTTCGCTTTTCTTCTTTTCCACCATACGGATCTTATTGGCATCGGTTTCTTCCATATCATAGGAGCTTATGCACTTTACTATGGAGACACCCTCTTTTGTTATAAGAGGAGAGGATACGTCGCCGGTTGAAAGCTCAAAACAGGCATTAACAAACTCAGGCGAGAATTCATCCGTGTCCTTGCTGAAAGAGAATTTCGTTTCGTCTGCGTCATTATAGTCATCAGCCAGGGATTCGAAGCTTGCGCCTTCATTAAGCTTTGCAAAGACTGTGTTGGCCGTTTCCATTGCTTCGGATTCGGAGTCCTTAAGTATCAGGATCCTTTGTATGGTAACTATCCTTGCTTCATCATCAGATATCTCGGGATCGATATCCCCTGTGATATCGTAATATACCTTATCTGCCAGAGCATAGTCCCGATACATGGAAAAAAGGAGATCCTGGCTCACATCGATGTCGGATATGTTATTGTCCGACAGGGACTTCATGCAGCGGGCAGCGGCCTGGGAGCATTTATCGATTTCCCCCTCGTTAAGAGTCACTCCCCTCTTTGCAGCCAGAAGTCCAAGCGCTTTCACCTCGGCAAGCCTTGAAAGCGCCATGTCGGAAAGCCTGTCTGACACGAGGATGTCTCCTGTTTTTCTCTCCAGCAGATCCTCTCCGTACAGGGATTCGTAGTCATTTTCAAGGGAGCGGATATAGATCTGCGCTTCCGGAAGATAGCATTTACTGTCTCCGATAAAGAACAGCTCGCCGTTTTCAAAGCCTGTGGTCAGGACGATCTGTCCCTCGGAGCGTTTATTACCGCAGCCGGCAGACAGGATCAGCAACAATATGAGGATAATAGCGATGAACTTTTTCTTCATGGAACGTATCTTATCACAATGGAGCAGGTTTTGGGGAAACTTTATTGTTTTGACGCGCGATTTTTATCATTGTATAATAAGCTGTTATCTTTAGGACAAGGAGGGTACACTAAAATGAAGAATTTCTTAAAGGGACTTTTGGGCGTTGCTGTGATCGGAGCTATAGCCGCAGGGATCTATTATTTCCTGAATGGCGACAAGTACTCCGAGTTTGATGATTTCGATGAGGAATCAAATGATGACCTGCAGGACTTCCTTGATAAGGAGAAGGCGGGAGATCCGGAGGATCATTACATTTCCCTTGATCTTACAAAGGAGAAGGCATCAGAGGATGAAAAGATCATAGGGGATGTGGAGAAAAAAGAAGAAGATAATGTTGTGAAGGCTGATTCCAAAGAAAGCGGAGATGTGTCAGGCTTCAGCTTCAGCGATCTTACAGACTGAGAGAGTGATCTGATTGAACTATAGCCACAGAGGTATAGAAAGAAGAAGGAGGGAGCTTCACGCGAAGATGCCGAAGCTCACAAACATGTTGGGAGCCGCGTTTTACATGGCTGCCATAGTGGTGCTTGTGGCCTCGGTGATGGCGGGAACTTTTGCCGCAGCCGGGGTCTTCAGAGGCATCCTTACGACTGCTCCCGATATCTCCACCATAGATGTGCGGCCCACCGGCTACTCAAGTTCAGTCTATGACAGTGACGGCAATCAGATGACAAAGCTTGTCGCCACGAATTCAAACCGTATCTATCAGACCATAGACAAGATACCGATAGACATGCAGCATGCCTTTGTTGCCATGGAGGATGAGCGATTCTATGAGCATAACGGCATTGACATCAAGGGTATAGCAAGAGCTGCGTATATCGTGCTGTCCACAAGGGATATGTCCCAGGGAGCCAGTACCATAACCCAGCAGCTTATCAAAAACTCCGTCTTCGACAAATGGGCGACAGGAGAATCCAAGTTCGAAAAGATAAAGAGAAAGATACAGGAGCAGTACCTTGCGGTACAGCTTGAAAGACAGCCGGGGATGTCGAAGGACAGCATACTGGAGCTGTATCTCAACACTATAAATCTCGGACAGAATACTCTGGGAGTCCAGGCGGCTTCTCTTCGATATTTCGGGAAGAATGCCTCCGAACTCAATCTTTCGGAAGCCGCGGTCATAGCGGCTACCACCAGTAATCCCAGCCGGTATAACCCCATCTCGCATCCGGATAATAATGCCGAGAGAAGAGCCACGGTTCTAAGAAAGATGCTGGAACAGGGCTTTATTACCGATCAGGCTTATCAGGAAGCTATGGCTGATGATCCCTATGAGCGGATCCAGACAGTAAACTCAAAGACAGAGCAGAATTCCATTAACTCCTATTTTGTGGATGCCATGGTGCAGGAGATCATGGATGACTTCCAGGAAAAGCTTGGCTATACGGAAAACCAGGCCTATAACATGCTCTATTCAGGCGGACTTCAGATCTTTACCACGCAGGATTCAAAAATACAGAAGGTCTGCGATGAAGTGACTTCCGACCCTGAGCTTTATCCCGCAAAGACCGAATATCTCCTGGATTACCGTGTTACGGGAGTTGATAAGGACGATAAGGTTCAGAATTTCTCCTCCCAGATGATGGAGGTATATTTCAAGGATCAGGGAAGGAACGGCTATGACAGGCTTTATTCCTCAGAGGAGGATGCAAAGGAAGATGCCAAGGCTTACAGGGACTATATAGAAAGTGAAGGATACTCCGTAGAAGCGGAGACCATGTCCATAACCCCTCAGCCCCAGATCTCTCTTACTATCGAAGATCAGTCCACGGGATATGTGAAGGCCATAGTTGGCGGTCGGGGAAAAAAGGAGGCGTCTCTGACACTTAACAGGGCTACGGATACGGTAAGACAGCCGGGATCCACCTTTAAGATAGTCTCAACCTATGCTCCGGCCTTTGATACGGGACAGAAAACTCTGGGCACGGTAACGGTGGATGAACCTTTCAACTACGCAAACGGAAGACCTGTGTCAAACTGGTATTCCTCCGGCTACAAAGGCCCGGTAACTTTAAGGTATGCCATAGAGCAGTCCATGAACATCATCGCCGTAAAGACCCTTACGGATATCACCCCCCAGGTGGGTTTTGACTATCTGCTGAACTTCGGCTTTACAACTCTTGTGGATAATGAGGTGCAGTCAAACGGAACAGTGATGTCCGACGTACAGCAGGCTCTGGCTCTCGGAGGAATAACCCACGGTGTAAAGAATTACGAGCTCAATGCCGCCTATGCCACAATAGCGAACGGGGGACTTTATCATAAGCCGGTTTTCTATACCAAGATACTGGATCATGACGGAAACGTACTGCTTGATAACACAGGCGATCCTGGAAAAGAGGTTATAGGCGAAGCGGCCGCATATCTTTGCACCTCTGCCATGGAGGATGTCGTAACAAAGGGAACCGGAGCTTCAGTTAATTTCGGAACTCAGAAGATCGCAGGAAAGACCGGTACCACAACGGGAGAGAACGACGTATGGTTCGCGGGCTATACCCACTACTATACCTGCACTACCTGGGCAGGCTATGACAATAACAAAAAAATGTATGACAAACAGCAGCAGAGGCTGGCACGTACGGTATGGAGAGCCGTGATGGAGCCAATACATGAAGGGCTTCCGGAGGTTGACTTTGAGAAACCGCCGGATGTCACCGAAGCGTCCGTCTGTAAGATGACGGGAAATCTCGCTTCTGATTATGACAGAGCCAGCGGCACGGCACACATGGAATACTACAGGGCAGATACGGTTCCCTCACAGGTATGTAACGGGGTACACAGCGCATCCTACAGCTTTATCTGCGGACTTACGGGTCAGGCAGCCTCGGAGACCTGTCCCTTCAGGGTTGCAGGCACACCTTTGTCCACCGGCTGGTGTCCTCATTCCCTTGATGCTGCGGGGGCACAGAGGACGGATGCGGTTCCGTCTGGGTACAGTAATACCGGCGGAGGAGATGCGGGAGAAGCCGCCGGCGGAGGTGAGGAGAACGGAGACATAGGAGCCGTAGATCCCAATCTCCTGGCAGCGCTTCTTGCCCAGCAGCAGGCAGCCGCAGCAGCCGCCGCGGGGACAGCGCAATAAAGCAAGTCAGCGCGATGACATGACCACGATTTTCTGTCGCAAAAAGGGGTTATAGAAGTTATAATAATTTTGGCGATGAGCCACAAAAAGATTTGGAGGAAAAGGTATGAAGAAATGGGTGTATCTGTTTACTGAAGGCAACGCTGACATGCGTGAGCTTCTTGGCGGCAAGGGGGCGAATCTTGCGGAGATGACGAATCTCGGACTTCCGGTGCCGCAGGGCTTTACCATCACTACTGAAGCATGTACGCAGTACTACGAGGACGGCAGGGAGATCAATGATGAGATTTTCGGCCAGATCATGGAGTACGTGGACAAGCTGCAGGAGATCACGGGAAAGAAGTTCGGAGACAAGGAGAATCCGCTTCTGGTTTCAGTAAGATCCGGCGCAAGGGCATCAATGCCCGGCATGATGGACACCATCCTGAATCTGGGTCTTAACGAAACCGTTGTGAACACGCTGGCGGAAAAGTCCAACAATCCCAGATGGGCATGGGACTGCTACAGGCGTTTCATACAGATGTATTCGGACGTTGTCATGGAGGTAGGCAAGAAGTACTTTGAGCAGCTCATCGACAAGATGAAATCAAAGAAGGGTGTCACCCAGGACGTTGAGCTTGACGCAGACGATCTCAAAGAGCTTGCAAATCAGTTCAAGGCTGAATATAAGGATAAGATCGGCAAGGAGTTCCCCAGTGATCCCAAGGATCAGCTTGTTGGAGCCATCAAAGCCGTTTTCAGATCATGGGACAATCCCCGCGCAAATGTATACAGAAGAGACAATGATATCCCTTATTCCTGGGGAACCGCTGTAAACGTACAGTCCATGGCCTTTGGTAATATGGGCGATGACTGCGGTACCGGTGTTGCGTTCACAAGGAATCCCGCAACCGGCGAGCAGGGACTTTTCGGAGAGTTCCTTACAAATGCTCAGGGCGAGGATGTGGTCGCAGGCGTTCGCACTCCCATGAAGATATCCGAGATGGAAGTGAAATTCCCCGAGGCATTCTCTCAGTTCTCAAGCGTATGCAAGACGCTTGAGGATCACTACAGGGATATGCAGGATATGGAGTTTACCGTAGAACATGGAAAGCTCTATATGCTTCAGACCAGAAACGGTAAAAGGACAGCGCAGGCTGCACTTAAGATTGCCTGCGATCTTGTGGATGCCGGTATGAGGACCGAGGAAGAGGCTGTAGCCATGATAGAGCCCAGAAACCTCGATACGTTGCTGCATCCTACCTTTGACCAGAGTGCCCTTGTGAGGGCGCGCCTTATAGGCAAGGCGCTTGGCGCAGCTCCCGGAGCTGCCTGCGGAAAGATAGTCTTCACAGCCTCCGACGCTGAAGACTGGGCAGCAAGAGGCGAAAAGGTGGTTCTTGTAAGACTTGAGACTTCACCCGAGGATATCACAGGAATGAAGGTAGCTCAGGGAATCCTTACCGTAAGAGGCGGAATGACGAGCCATGCTGCAGTCGTAGCCCGCGGAATGGGCGCATGCTGCGTTTCCGGTTGCGGCGATATAGTCATGGATGAGGCGAATAAGAAATTCACTCTTGGCGGAAAAGAATACCACGAGGGAGATACGATCTCCTTTGACGGAACTACCGGTAATATTTATGACGGAGCGGTTCCCACCGTGGATGCCAAGATCGCAGGAGAGTTCGGCAGGATCATGGGATGGGCTGACAAATACAGAACCCTTAAGGTTCGTACCAATGCCGATACTCCACATGATGCAAAGAAGGCAAGAGAGCTCGGCGCAGAAGGCATAGGCCTTTGCCGTACGGAGCACATGTTCTTTGACGAAGACAGGATCGAAGCTTTCCGTGAGATGATAGTCTCGGATACCGTAGAAGAGAGAGAAGAAGCGCTTAAGAAGATAGAGCCTCTCCAGCAGGGAGATTTCGAGCAGCTCTTTGAGGCGATGGAAGGAAATCCCGTTACCATCAGGTTCCTGGATCCTCCGCTTCATGAATTCGTGCCCAAGACAGAGGCAGACATAGAGAAGCTTGCAAAGGCCAAGAAAAAGACGGTAGAGCAGATCAAGGCAAAGATAGACAGCCTTGTGGAATTCAACCCGATGATGGGACATCGTGGAATCAGGCTTGATGTCACCTATCCCGAGATAGCCAAAATGCAGACCGTGGCAGTCATAAGAGCCGCCGTCAAGGTTGCAAAGGCTCATCCCGACTGGGATCTGGTACCGGAGATCATGATCCCGCTTG
The DNA here is from genome assembly GCA_017417105.1 of Lachnospiraceae bacterium. Classification (GTDB taxonomy): domain Bacteria; phylum Bacillota; class Clostridia; order Lachnospirales; family Lachnospiraceae; genus NK4A144. The sequence goes on from JAFPZU010000073.1 coordinate 8,840, forward strand.
TAGGCGATGTGAAAGAGCTTAAGTATGTAAAGGACATCGTTGTCGCAGCGGCTGATGAAGAGCTTAAGGCTTTGAAGGCAGAGCTTAAGTACGAAGTAGGAACGATGATAGAGATCCCGAGAGCAGCCCTCACGGCGGACAAGATCGCAGCGGACGCCGAGTTCTTCTGCTTCGGAACGAACGACCTTACTCAGATGACCTACGGCTTCTCAAGAGACGATGCCGGCAAATTCCTGCAGGCTTACTATGAGAGAAAGATCTTCGAGAACGATCCTTTCGCAAAGCTGGATCAGGACGGCGTAGGAGAGCTCATGGCTATGGCACTCGAAAAAGGTAAGAAAGTAAGACCCGAGCTTCACTGCGGTATCTGTGGAGAGCACGGCGGAGATCCTTCCTCCATCGAGTTCTGCCACAAGATAGGGCTTGATTACGTTTCCTGCAGTCCTTTCCGTGTACCGATAGCAAGGCTGGCAGCAGCACAGGCAGCTATAGCGGAGAAGAAATAAGGTCCGGCAACTTCCAGGAGCCGATAATTTGCCTGTATAACTGATGCTGCACTGCAGATGTATACATAGGCAGTAAAAAATATTGACACCCGTCGTTATAAAGAACGACGGGTGTCAGTTTATGTTCTGAAAATGTGGTCTCCTGCATCTTTGAATCGGATATTGATGCTTCCTTTGAAGGCAGTCTCCGGGGCATCGCAGTTTACCTTACAGCTCTCAGAGCAGAAATCCACAAATTATGTGTTGTACTAAAGTAATCGGGCTAACCTGTCGATATATAAATATACGGAGTGTTATTTTTGTGAATAATACCGGTAGATGATCCTGTCAATACTAAGGGGAGAGCGCTTTATTGGCCGATTTGTCCGGTTTACGAATGTTTACCTTGAAAACACATCAGCCGAATCTTATAATGTTCTATGGGAGATCAGGCATATTTAAGGCCGGTACAAAATAATAGTTTTGCGAATGTGGTACGTCATACAGACACTGAAGGGACAAGAGAATAAAGTCGCAGATGCTGTAACACGGGATGTGGCAGATAATGGCGAGAACGTTTTCGTCCTCGAATATGAGAAAGAGTACAGGATAAAAGGGGAGTGGAATAAGAATAGAAAGCCATTTTTTCCCGGATATGTCTTTGCTGAGATGGAAAAAGCAAAAGCTGAACATTTTGACAGACGTCTTCGCAAGAACAGGCACAAATTATTGAAAGTGGATGGGGTGATAACGCACATCCGACAGGAAGAACAGGAATATCTGATGATGATCGGCGGAAGGGAGCATGTCATCCAACATTCAAAAGGCTTCAGCGTGGAAGATTATGTGGTGATCACATCCGGACCATTTAAGGGATTTAACGGAGAAATACGAGAACTCGATCGCCATCATCGGAGTGCTGTGATCTGCGTGACATTATTAGGAAAGCAGATGGATGTAAATATAGACCTGGAGATTGTCGAGAACAAGACATTTAAGGAACTCGGAATAGAAGAGAGAATCGCCAGGCTAAATGCAGCCAGGATTGCGGTAGATTAAGAAGCTTCAGAACGAAGTGTCGCTTAGAGCGCATGGAGGGATGTTGCGGACAGATTGTAGAAAATAAGGTGGCTTGAAAAAGCCGTCATGGCGAAGCCATGAAAAAATCTGGAATTATGTATTTATCCCCCGGAGCTTGAAATGTATGCAAGCAGGCTCTTTTCCGATAAAGTTATCAGTATGACGGATGCGAAGAGGATAAACGGTAGTACACTAAGCTCGAAAAGACCTCGCTAAGATTTCAAAGTAAAGGAGTGGATAATGAATACGCCTTGGCATGTAATTGAA
>JAFPZU010000074.1 GCA_017417105.1 Lachnospiraceae bacterium
AAGGCGTTTTTCCGATCGCGATGCGGTGGCATCGCAGAGGAAAAACAACGCAGCAGTCGGGAATACAGACGAGCGAAAATGTATAGCTAATTGGAAAATGATGCACTAGCTTTGCCGAGATAGTTTTTATTTTGTATTCCAATTCTTTATTATAGTGACCTTCATTCGCTGCCTTTATTTCCTGCAGCATAGTGAACTGATCAATGTACTCGCATTTCGTCACTTCAAGAGCCATAACACAACCCTTTCTTACCTGATCCCTGCTTTCAACCCTTCTTCAAGTCTTGCTATTAACTCCGCTTCGTGCCTTACCGTGTGGTGCGCAGTCTGTATGGCTTCATGCACTCTCCTTACGCACTCATCTATATTATCATTTATTATGAGATAATCATAGTTTTTTATGCTCTGCGCTTCCTCGGCTGCCCGTTTCATGCGCTTTTCTATTACCTCATCGGTCTCGGTTCCCCGTCCCTTGAGCCTTCTGAAAAGCTCTCCGGCATCCGGCGGACTTAAGAAGATAAGCAGGGTATCGGGATATTTCTCCTTTATCTGCATTGCTCCCTGAAGCTCTATCTCCAGGATCACGTCCTTGCCCTCATCCATCCTGCTGAATACAAAATCCTTCGGGGTTCCGTAATAATTGCCCACATACTCGGCATACTCCAGGAGTTCATCGTCAGCTATCATTTTTTCGAACTCTTCCCTGCTCTTAAAGAAATAGCTTATGCCCTCCTGCTCGCCGGGTCTTGGTGATCTTGATGTTGCCGAAACTGAAAGGGCATACTCATCATGTCCCTCCACCAGCTTCTTCATAACGGTTCCCTTGCCCGAGCCCGCGAAGCCCGAAACGACTGTCAGTATACCACGACCTTTGTCTGCCATTCAAACGCTCCTATTCTATGTTCTGAACCTGTTCCCTTATTTTTTCGATGGAAGTCTTAAGCTCGATCGCCTTGTCTGTCAAGGCAAGGTCTCCTGATTTTGACAGGGTGGTATTCGCTTCCCTGTTCATCTCCTGGGCTATGAAGTCAAGCTTCCTTCCGCAGGATCCGCCTTTTTCAAGCGCATCCTTCATAGCCTCCACGTGGCTTTTGAGTCTTACTATCTCCTCATCCACGCAGATCTTGTCTGCATAGATCGTAACCTCTGTGACTATCCTTCCTTCGTCGGCCTTGATATCAAGGGATTCAAGCATCTCTCTCAGCTTGTCTTCAAGCTTTTTTCTGTATTCCTCTACGATCCGGGGTGAACGCTCCTCTATGATCTCTACATAGCCTGTCATCTCGTCAAGCTTTGACATAAGGTCATTCTTAAGGTTCTCGCCTTCTTTTTCCCTCGCCTCTACGAATCTCCTGCAGGCTTCCCGTACCGCCTTTTCAAGAGCCTCCCACAGCTCCTCTTCATCCGTTTCGGCTTCCTCCATCGTAAAGACATCCGGAAAACGGGCAAGCACCGACAGCCTTACGTCGTTTTGAAGCCCGAAATCCTCCGCCATTTCATTTAAGTATTTCATGTACTCATGAGCAAGAGTGGAATTATACCTGACATTCTCCGAGGTTCCGTTATAGTCCTCCATGGAGATAAAAACATCCACCTTGCCCCGTTCGATGTACTCCTTCATCACATTGCGGATATCCGCCTCAAAAGGAGCCAGTTTTTTCGGAAGCTTAACCGATGCCTCAAGGTAACGGTGGTTCACCGCTTTCATCTCCACGGTAAACTTCCGGTTATCCTCGGTAACCTCGGCTCTCCCAAACCCCGTCATACTTTTTACCATAAGCAATCTCCTCGCTTTTTTCAGGACAGCTTCATATCTCCGTCCTTAACCCAGCCAAGCTTTCTTACTCCCATGTTTATCAAAGGGCAGAGCACTGCCGGAAGAATAAAGGAGATAAGGATAAGCCCCGCCCAGTCAAAGCCGGTTATGGAAGCCTTGCTTCCCGCTGCCACATCATTTACCCAGCCGGTATATACCCCGATCTGTCCCACGAATCCGCAGGTTCCCATCCCGGAGGACACCGGAGTTCCGTTCATCTGCATCTTAAAGACGCAGGTGGCGGCAGGCCCCGTTATCGCCGAGGTTAGGATCGGCGCGATCCAGATCCTTGGATTTTTTATTATATTCCCCATCTGAAGCATGGAGGTTCCTATTCCCTGGGAAATAAGCCCTCCCCATTTATTCTCCTTAAAGGACATCACGGCAAAGCCTATCATCTGTGCCGAGCACCCCGCAACTGCCGCACCTCCTGCAAGTCCCGTGAGGGAAAGCGCGGCGCAGATCGCAGCCGAGGATATGGGAAGGGTAAGCGCTATCCCGACTATTACGGACACCAGGATACCCATAAGGAAAGGCTGCAGCTCCGTAGCCCACATTATGATACTTCCGACCGAGCTTGCTGCCCGACCCAAAGCCGGTGCCCACCAGGCAGAAAGAACTATTCCCACCGCTATCGTCACAAGCGGTGTCAGAAGAATGTCTATCTTCGTTTCCTTTGAAACCGCCTTACCGATCTCCGATGCAATGATCGCTATGAAAAGCACGGCAAGCGGTCCCCCGGCTCCCCCGAGGGCATTGGATGCAAATCCTACCGTCACGAGAGAAAAGAGCACAAGGGGCGGGCACTTAAGCGCATAGCCTATGGCAACCGCCATCGCAGGTCCGCTCATGGCAGAGGCAAGACCTCCCACCGTATATTCCGCTCCTCCGACAGTAGCCACGGGTGAGATCAGAAAAGGTATTCCGAACTGGTTTCCAATCGTATTTATTATCGTCCCGATAAGCAGCGAGCAGAAAAGTCCCTGCGCCATCGCCCCCAGGGCATCTATGCCGTACCTCTTTAGCGATATCTCAATGTCCTTTTTCTTCAGGAAAGCCTTGATCTTTTCCATCTTTTTTAATCCTCCGTGCTGAGTATCTCTATCATTTCCCTTACCATTTCTTCATCCTTTAACTGGAATAAAAACTCCACCCTTCTGGAAGCCGCCATATCTATCTCGCCCTTTTCGTTGTAGATCGGATCACTGTAGGATCTTCCGGTAGCGGATACCACCTCTCTTAAGGCCTCCAGCTGGCTGTCCGTCAATATGCCGCTGTCATCTCCCAGGCAGTACTCGGCAACCGACAGCGCCCTTTTCTGTGAAAGCTCAAGATTTGCAAGATAGCTTCCCTCTGTATCCGTATGACCCTCGATCAGGATCTCCGATATATGATCCTTGTATTTAGGGCTTAGCAGCACATCAACGTACCTCGGCAGAAATTCAGACAGGAACTCCTTTCCCGAGGGTTTCAGCACCGATTTGTTATAATCAAAAAGTATGCTTGCATCAAAGGTTATGGCTCCCGTTGTCTCATCAACGGAAACATGAAGGTCGGAGTTATTAAACTCCCTGCTCAAAGCCTCCACTAGCTCGGTCCTAACCCCTATGATATCGTCAAGCTTCTGCTGCTGCTCACTCATAAGAGCCTCCAGCTTGTTTAAAAGCTCATGCTGCTCCTTAAGCGTCTCCTCCTGGATCGCTATCTTCTCCCCCTGCTCGGAAAGAGCCTGCTCCTGGGCGTTAAGCATCTTCTCCTGCTCATCAAGCCTCGTCTTCTGGGTTGCAACTATGCCTCTTTCATTCTCAAGCTCCGATGCCTGCACCATAAGCTCCTGCTCCTTGCCCATAAGCTCATCCTGCTTCGCATCGTACTGTATCCTGGAATGGAGCATGGTGAAAGCAATGATAAGGACAAAGGTCAGAAGAAGCCCCGCCATCATATCCGAATAAGAAAGCCAGTATGTAGTTTCCTCGTCCCGGTGCCGTCTCGCCCTCAAATCATCGTCTCCTGTAATATGATTCCATCTCGATCATGACTGCCCGAAGCTCTTCCATGGATCTTGCAAGTCTTGAAAGACCCTGATCTATATCACGATAGGAATAATCCACAAGATCAGGCACCTTGTTAAGCGTCTGATTTATGCTCTCTATCGTATCCTTGAAATGATTCTCCACAACCTGCAGATTTTCATTTATGATATTGAAGGTATCGTTAACTTCCCTGGGTACGGCCTCCGTAAGCTTCTGAAGCTCCTTTATGCGATCCTCCTGGCTCTTAAGTCTTGCATCAAAGGCCGTAACGGACATGTCGAGGGATTTCCTGTAGGCAGTAAGATCGCTTATGTACTGACCTGCGCCGTTTAGCACAGCCTGCTGCTTCTCTGTGCTCTGCCTTATAAGCTCAAGAGTCTCCGTACTCCTCTTTTCAAGCTGCTGCACATTTTCCGTATAGCTTCTTAAGGCCCCGGCTACCTCCTTTGTCTGCACCGCTATGGCATTTACGTTTTCTGCCGTGCTGACATTCTTTTCAAAGATCTCCCGCATCTGTCTGTCATTTGATTCCTGAAGGGCCAAGGTGCTGTTTATCGTTTCCGAAAGCCTCCCCAGAGATCCTCCGAGACTCCTGTTCATCTCATCGATAAAAGCTCCAACCACAAGGCGCAGCTGATCCATCTGATTCTTGGTCGCAAGTCTTGCGAAACTGTCAATAGTCTCCGCAAACCTGTCAAACTGCGGTTCCAGAAGCTCCTTAAGCCCCTCCGAAAGCTGATGCGCAACCGTATCCGAAAGACTTATTATCGCCTCCGTCTGCTGCTGCTGAAGCTCCATCAGCCTGTTTACGCCGTCAGTCGTTGTGTCCGGCATCACGTACTTTTTATAAGCGCCAATAAAATCTCTTACCGCGCTCTCCGCATCATCAAGTCTTTTTCTGTAGACATAGTTGAATACAAGCGAAAACACCATACCGTAGATAGACGTATGGAACGCAACCTTTATACCGTTCATAAGGGGTTCTATGCTGTTTGTGATCTCCGCGGTGGTTCCGGTGTTGAAGCTTTGCAGTCCAAGTGACAGGCCTATGAAGGTTCCTAAAATTCCAAGACCCGTCATTACCCCGGCCACCTGGTTCATCCTGTCCCGGTGTATCACCGAGTCAATAAGGTCATAGCCTATATACTGTTCGATATCGCATTTGTAATAGGTCTTGTCTGTATGTACTATCCTTTCAAGCTCATAAAGATAATCATTGTATTCCCTCATAAGAGTGGAATTATGAAAGAGCTCTTCCTTATCGTCCCTGTATTTTTCCCAGAGGAAGCTTCGGGTATGCTTTGCATCATCTTCAATCTTTTTTGTAACTCTCCTTAAATCCCCGGCTATTCCCGCTACCGGCCCCAAAGAAGTTGTAACCGAAAAGAACAGGATCATGGCGACTATCACAAACATCGCGATGTTAACTACGATATTTGCGATATTCCCGGCCTGTGCCACGGTGAAGAAATTAAGATAAATACAGACCGCGGCCATTGCGATATATGTTAAAAGCAGATAAAATTCATACCCTTTTCTTCGTGTCATTTTATTTTCCCGGCTCCTTATCCTGCGTAATGCATCCCGTCAAAAAGCTTGTCCTCGCTTATCACCCCGTTGATCTTGTGAGGTAATTCCTCGCTCACCTCAAGCCTTACGATCTTTCCGTCGGAGAGTTTCGCGTCAACTATTCCCTTTCCGTCAGTACGGTAGAGAGTATAATCCTCACCCATTGCGATATGCAGGGGTTTATCCTTATCCTTAACGTTCCCCTCTTCATCAACCTCCGGGGTATCAAGGGCAGCCTTTGAAGTAAGAACAAAAAGATCTTCCGGAATGGTGAGATACTTATCCTTCTGCACGGGTATCCCGTCGCTTCCCGCTTCAAACTTTGCGTAAGCGCTGTAGGTTGAAAGCAGGTCGCATCTTATCGAAAGATCCATATCCTCAGGATATACCGGCAGGTATACCCCGTACATGCTGCTTTCCGCATCATAATAGTCCCGGTAATTATAGTAAAGCTCTTCCTGTGGTTTCACCTGTACCGGGCCGCCGCTTCCAAGCTCCGTCACGTAAAGCTTCCTCAGATCATCTATCATATTCGCGAAAGAATAAAGGTAATCCTTGCCTGAGGCAGTATGCACGATAAAGGAGGTCTGGTTGAAGCAGTCCGTCTCCTTTATCTCTAAAGATGCTGCCCCCTTTTCTATAATGAGGGTTCCAAAAGCTCCGCTCTCATCATAATCATCTCTTGCGATATGGATTTTTTCAGCCTTGCCGTTAATACCGCATTTATTATCAAGCTCCGTAATATAGGAGATATAGGCGCCCTCCACCGCATACTTGCCTGTGAAAAGCTCCGGCTCCTCGTCGTAAAGGATCTTCACAACCTGATCCCCGTATACATAAGGGCTTATCCCGTAGGGGGAGAAATAAAAACTGACCCCGTCCGGATCAAGGGTGAAATCATAAGCATAGACGACATTCCCCTCCTGATCCTCCCCGCTTAAGACCATGTCCATCCTGTAGTCTTTGAGCGAATCCTCGAGTCCGAAAAATTCCACATCGGAATATTCTTCCTCAAGCTTCTTTATAAGGATTTCATCAAGTTTCTCCTTATCGGAGACAACGCTGGAAAGACTTACAAGCTTTCCGGTAGCAACGTCTATATTATAGGTCTCATAACTGTAATCGGGATGAGCGCCCCCCATAAAGCCATTGGTTATCCTGACGATGCTTAAGCATTTATCGTCCACCCTTTTGACAAAATCCTCCGCATATCTGGAGTAATACGCTCCTCCTCCGTTTTCTCCCTCCATCTGCTTGGCAAAGTCCTGAGCCTCCCGGTCATTATCGACAACTTCCTCCTTGAAGACCCTCTCCTCTTCATCAGCCATTGCCTTAAGCGTCTCTGAAAGCTTAGGATACTTCTGTCCGGAAGCCTCAGTTGTCAGTATATGATTCCCAAAGCACTGAAAATACAAGGTACTTCCGTCATTCATGTATTTACTGTTGTCAAAATAGGTGCTGATAAGTTCAGGAGAACCTTCGCCGCTTCCTAAAAGCACGTCCTTTTTGTTCTTTGAAGTATCCTCTCCTTCGGGAGTTTCAGCCTCCTCGATAAGGTTCTTCCAGACTTCACCCTGGTTTTTTACGGATGTCCTGTTCGGAGCCGGACTGTCCTCCACTGTCATGGTATTGCCGCATCCTGAGAATATAAGCGTAGATATCATCAGCAGTATGAATACTGAGCCTCTGCGTTTCATAATTTATGTAAACCTCCATAGTATCACTTAATAGACAAACCATTTGATTGTACCACATATTGTTCCCGTTATACAAAAACCCCGCAGGCTGCTCACCTGCGGGGTTAATCGTTACAACTCAGCGCACCGCCAGTGCGCTGAATTGTAACGCGCACGCCGCCATGCAAAATCGGCTTCGCCGATGGGCGGCGTGCCGGCTAGCCAAGTGTTTTGGGCCGTAGCCACGCAGCAAGTGCGTGGCTCGGTGCTAAACAGTAACGGTTAATCTTATAAATTCCTGATCAGGATTTTTTCTTCTTTTTGTAATCATGCATGAACCAGTAAAATCCATACGGAGGAAGCTCCACTGTTTCAAGATACGCCTTGTTTCCCGTCAGCATATCGGTATACTCCTCCTGCTCCGCCGTATGCACGGTCTCACTCTCAGGACTGAAATTGAAGAAAGCAATCATCTTCTCATCATCATGATACCGTCCGATGGAAAGCACCCTGGTATTCCAGTTTTCCACGATCCAGGTGTCAGCCTGACTGTCAAAGACCGTATGAGCGCTCCTTATTCCGCAAAGTTCAGCGATAGCCGAGTAGATCTTTCCCTCTCTCGTAGTCTTCTTGTTCCTGTTTTTTGCATCCTCCCAGGGGAAGCTGCCACGGTGCAGGTATCTGCTGTCAGCGGCCTTCAGCGGATCTTCGTGATAGGTATAATCATTAAGCTCGCCTATCTCATCTCCGGAATAAAGCACCGGTATGCCCGAAAGCGTAAGCAAAAAAGCATGCAGCATTATATCCAGCGCTATGCCTCTTTCAAGCTTGACTTCATCCTTTTCATATTCTGCCGCCTCTATCCCGCAAAGCGACGCGGTGGTACCGCAGAGTCTCGCATCCCCGAGCCTCGGGTCATCATTATAAAGCTCGCCCCTTGACTCGCTTCCGTAAACGTAGCCCCGGAAGTAATCATTAAGGTATTTTTTATGGGATACCTCATCCACTCCGAAGCCCTTAAGAAAACCGTAGTCAAGCCCCCACCCTATATCATCATGACACCTTAAGTAATTAAGGAATACATACTCCTTCGGCAGGGCAAATACCTTTCCAAGCTGATCGGAAAGAAGCCTCACATCCTTTGTGGCCACCGTATGCCAGGTGCTGGCCATTGTGGTTACATTATAGAGCATATGGCACTCGGGCTTTTCCACGGATCCGAAATAAGGTACGACCTCTCTGGGCTCCATTACAACCTCTCCAAGGAGAAGCGTGCCGGGGCAGACGATCTCCGCTGCGATGTGCATGAGCCGCACCAGTACATGAACCTCGGGAAGATTCCGGCAGTTTGTGCCAAGAGTCTTCCAGATGTAAGGTGTTGCATCAAGCCTTACTATATCAACCCCGCAGTTGCAAAGATAAAGCATATTTGCCGTCATGTCATTAAAGACCACGGGATTGCGGTAGTTAAGGTCCCACTGGTAAGGATAGAAGGTGGTCATCACAACCTTTCCTGCCTCCTCGCACCAGGTGAAGTTCCCGGGCGCCGTGGTGGGAAATACCTGGGGCACATACTTCTCAAAATCATTCGGTATGCTCCAGTCGTCAAAAAAGAAATATCTTTTCTGCGCTTCTATATCACCCTGCTTCGCCTTAACGGCCCATTCATGATCCTCGCTTGTGTGGTTCATCACAAAGTCAAGACAGATACTGATCCCTTCTTCATGACAGTCCCCGGCAAGAGCTGAAAGATCCTCTATGGTGCCAAGCTTTTTGTCAACAGCCCGGAAATCCGATACCGCATAGCCTCCGTCGCTTCTGCCCTCCGGACTTTCAAGGATGGGCATAAGGTGAAGATAGTTTATTCCAGTCTCCTTAAGATACGGAAGATGCTCTCTGACCCCCTTAAGATCCTTCGCAAAGCAGTCGGCATACATGAGCATTCCAAGCCTTTTATTATCCCGATACCAATCAGGAGAGGCAGTCCTCTTTCTGTCCCACTTTTTTAACTTCGGACTGCGCTCCTTATGGTATTTTTCAAGCATGTTAAGGAAGTAATCAAAGGCCTTCCGATCCTGCCCGTAGAGACTGAAATAGTGCCATTTCAGCTCGTCATAATATTTTTCCAGTCTTTTCTCAAATTCTGTCATCAGCCCTTAACGGCTCCTTCTATCATTCCGCTCATGATCTGCTTCTGTGCAAACAGGAAGATGATGATCATGGGTACTATTGCAAGCAATGCCGCCGCAAGGATCATGTTCCACTCCTTCACATAGGAGCCTACGAAAGCCTGTACGGCAACCGGAAGGGTCTTTACCCTGCCATTCTGTCCCAGCATCATGGAAGGAAGCAGATAGTCGTTCCAGATCCACATTCCGTTAAGGATGGTAACTGTAGTGATGACCGGCTTTAACAGCGGGAATATGACCTTGAAATAGATCTGCTCGGGAGCGCAGCCGTCGATGGACGCTGCCTCTTCCAGATCAAAAGGTATGCCCTTTATGAAGCCTGTAAGAATAAAGACTGTCATCGCGCCGCCGAATCCGCAGTAAGCGAAAACTATGCCGGGGATCGACTGAAGCATTGATATTCCCACGAACTTTCCGACATCACGGAAGGTTGCTATAAGGGGAAGCATGACTACCTGGAAAGGTATGATCATGGATGCGATGAAGGTAAAATAGATCGCCATAGCCCACTTCTTTTTGTTATTTCTGCAGATGACCCAGCCTGCCATCCCGCCGAAGACCGCAAGGAAAACGAGGGAAAGGAAGGTTATCACAACGGAGCAGGTGAACGCATCCCAGAAAAGGAAGTGTGTATTGTTTATAACGTCCACCAGGTTCTTTATTAACTGCGAGAAGCTGACACCGTTCAGTCCTATGGGGTTAGTGGTGATATCGTTTGTGGTCTTGCATGAGTTTATTACCACAAGATAGAACGGGAACAGCACGTATATCGCGATGATCACGGCTATTATAAGCCTTACTATGACCGTGGATGATTTTTCTTTTCTGCCCATTACAGCTCTACCTCCTTCTTATTGGATACCCATACCTGAAGTATCGAAACTGCTGCGAGTATTATGAAGAATAAGACCGCCTTCGCTTCGCCGAGTGCGTAATTATCCTTTATTACCGCAGTGTTGTAAATGTTAAGCGCCAGCATCTCGGTTCCGTTGGTAAGATATGCTCCCATGAAATCAGCCACCGATCCCGTGCCGTTGGTCAAAGCCAGGTTCACGTCGAACTGCTTGAAGGCAGAGGTCAGTGTAAGGAAGGTACAGATCGTTATCGTAGGCGCTATCATCGGTATCTTTATGAGGAAAAGCGTCTGCGAGGGAGTGGTTCCGTCAATGGATGCCGCCTCCAGCACATCTCCCGGCACGGTATTAAGTCCGGTGATATAGATAAGCATTATGTACCCGGCATACTGCCATACATACACGATGATGATGGCAATAAAAGCCGTTTTGGTATCCGCAAGCATCGAATATCTGCTGCCTGAAACTGCTGTGGTGAGCTTTGTCACGACATTGGCAAAAATGAACTGCCATATATAACCCAGTACGATACCGCCGATAAGGTTTGGCAGGAAGTACGAGGCTCTGAAAAATCCGAGACCCTTTATCTTTGAGGTGCAAAGAAGCGCCAGAAGAAAGGCCACCAGATTTACCATTATCATATTTACAACAACGAACAAAAACGTGATGAGGATCGACCAGATGAAGCTGGGCTGCTGGAACATCTTGGCGTAGTTTTCAAAACCTACCTCCTTGGTGAACCTGATGCCGTCCCAGTTAGTGAATGAATACCGGATACCAAGTATCAGCGGTATGATGACCGTAACAAGGAAAGCAAAAAGCAGCGGAAAAAGAAATACAATGTTCATCAGAGTCCTGTGATGTTTTAATGTCGGGAAAATGAAAAGCCCGACCAGTATCCCGATGATACCAATGACCAGAAATGCTCCTCTGTAGGGCGCTCCGGACTTTGTGATATCCAGAACAAGCGCAGCTGCAAGGAGTGCCGCTCCGCCTATAAGACAGACTATGGAAGCGGTCTTCTTTCCCGTAGATAGTTCCTTCATGCGTGTCCCCCTCTCTTAAAAAAGATTACCTTCTTTATAACAAGAGCAGGGGCACTTTTTGCCCCTGCCCTGGTTGTTGCCTTAATTATCAGTTCTCTGCGTAGTATGTCTGACATACCTGAGCCATGGTTGATACGAAGCTGTCTGCATCGAGCTTGCCCTGAGCATAGTCTGCAAATACCTGGCAGGTTACGTTCTGAAGTCCGTCCTTCTTAAGCATTGTGTGCCAGCCTGAAGTCTTGCCTGCATCCATGTAGGACTTGATGCTTGCGTAGAAAGGATCAGCTGCATCAAATTTGCAATCCTTGAAGGGGCTTATAAGGCCTGCTTCGTTTACAAGTATATCCTGAGCAGAGTCATCAGATACCCACTGAAGGAAAGCCTTTGCAGCATCCGTGTTGCCCTCTGAATAAGCAACCCAGTAGCTGGGAGGTCCTGCGATGATGGTGTCTATGCCGTCTTCGAAAGCGTAGGGAGCGAAGCCCATGCCGAATCCTGAATAGCTTGCGTTTGATGTAACTGTTCCGTTGATCCAGTTACCCTGGGTAACGAAAGCGTACTTGCCTTCTGCGAAGCCCTTAACCTGATTGTCATAAGTTCCGTCAACCAGGAGATCAGGATCTGAATACTGGTTCATCATGCCGATGAATTCAGCGAACTTCTTCATTCTTGCCTCGTCGATCTTTCCGCCGTCGTTTAAGAGATCGATGTATTTCTTGTCGTCAAGCTTAAGTCCTGCATCGAGATACTGTCCGAATACGTGTGTGCCTGATGACCATCCAAGGTTTGCAGGCTCTGCGCACCAGCCGAATACTGCGGTAAGACCAAGATCAGCCTTCTTTGAATCAAGGGTCTCAGCTGCGCTCTTCCATGCTGCGGGAGTTGTGAGTGTTGCGGGATCAATGCCTGCTTTCTCAAGAACATCTGCGTTATATGCAAGTGCTGTAGCTTCTACCGTATAAGGGAAGCCGATGGTTCCCATTGTATCGTGTGTAAGAGCGTAATCTGTGTCGTTCGTCCATGCCTCGCCTGTGAAATCTACGAGCATGCCGTCCCAGGTATCTGCCTGGTTTGCTTCTATAACGAAGATGTCGGGCATGTTGTCAGCCTGATACATTTTCTTAAGCTCATCAGAAGCGCTTGTGTCACCGCCGATGGTCTCGATGGTAACGTTCGCTCCAGTCTCTTCCTTATACTTCTGGGCAAGAGCCTGAAGCTGGTTGTCGATCTCGGGCTTTCCGTTCAGAAGACGAATGCCGCCTGCTGCATCTGCGCTCCCGGCATCGGCTGCTGCCGCCGTGTCGCCTGAATCTGCCGCTGCTGCATCGCCTGAGTCTGCTGCTGCTCCTGAGTCTGCTGCTGCTCCCGAGTCTGCTGCTGCACCTGCGCCGGCATCAGCTGCTGCGCCGCCGCATGCGGTAAGTCCGACTGCCATAACACCGGCAAGAATCAAAGCAATAAGTTTCTTTTTCATAAAATCTCTCTCCTTCTCTTTTTTTTGAAAGCGTGTTTATGTTTTCCCTTTGTAACCTTTTGTAACTTTTTCGCATAAGTGTTTGCGTTTTTGACTTATCTTTTGTAACTTATGCGGTTAAGTTGATATAAACGTAACATACATTGCCCTGCAGGCGCAACCCCTAAAATTATCTTCGTCACTTTGTACAACTCATCCGTTTTCAATTGTGCATCTTGTCGAAAACGATGTTGCGTTGTTACGCTTTGGGGACAGAAGTACTGTCCCGTACCACCAGTGTGGGTTTCATAATGATCTGATCGCTCTCGGGCCGCTCTCCCTGGATCATCTTAAGAAGCGTCTTGATCGCAAGATATCCCTTTTCCTCGATATTCTGATGAACTGTTGTGATGGGCGGATGGCAGAGAGTTCCCGGAAAGGTATCGTCAAAACCGATAACGGAAAGATCTCCGGGAATATCTATACCCTTTCTCAAACAGGAGGCGATAAGCATGCTTGCGTATACATCCGAGCAGCATATCACCGCACTGTATCGGGAAGCTTTATCGGCTAAGCTGTCCATGCTCCCGTTTATATCATGTTTTCCGGACTGCAGTTCAAAGAAGTCCTCCTCCTCAAATTCAATGCCCGCTTCATTCAGCGCGCGCCTGTATCCGTTAAAACGCCTCATATCAACTCCCGCCCCCCTGTTATCGGAAAGAAAAGCGATCTTTCTATGCCCAAGCGACGTAAGATAAGAGGCAGCTCTGTAGGTTCCCTCCTCATCCTCAAGCCCTATATTTACAAAGGAATTTTCGAACTGATCGATAACGTCCCTGCTGATATAGGTATCAACGCATACCACCGGCTTACGGTACCTTTTGTAGACCCTCAGGGCATCATCATCCATCATCCAGAAAAGCAGAAGCCCGTCGGTATTCCAGGCCGCCACCTTATCAAGAATGTCCGTCATATCCTCTGAGATATAAAGCATCATGTAATAGCCGGCTTCCCTTATGGTTTTCTCTATACTTCCAAGAATGACCGATACAAAGGGCTCTGACAGTATATTTATATATCTGTCCCCCCTGGTCTTTATTACAACTCCTATTATATGGGACTGGTTGCCTGCAAGATTCTGTGCGTTCAGATTAGGCACATAGCCAACCTTATCCAGATAAGTCCGAACCCTCTCTATGGTCTCTGACGATACCTCCCCCGTTTTTCCGTGAATGACGTTAGATACCGTAGTTGTGCTCATTTCAAGCTGTCTGGCGATTTCTTTTATTGTGATCATCGTACCCCGATTCTCCTTATGCGCGTAAGTTGTTTTTATCTTATCACATAAGATCGGGCAGACACAAGATATTATTTGTCACAATTCAGCACGTCGGTTAGCTGCCAAACAGCTCAAGAACCTCTCGTTTGCTCTCAAGATTCTTTACAGCCGGGTGATCCTCCGGCATTCCGGAGGTTACACTTTCAGCTGCCTTTTCTTCAAGGTCTTCAGCTATCCTTAAAAGCTCCTCCGATACGTCTCTTTCCTCATCAATACCGATGTACAGGATCTCGGGCACAAAGCCTAAAGATGCGGTTGTGTACCAGTTTCCGTCGAATTTATTCGGGTTAGCATCCCTGTCTGTGAGAGGAGTGTTGATCTTGTTTGTAAGAAAAGCAATGACGATGTTTTTTTCGGGATCGATCATTATCAGGGTTCCTGTCCAGCCCTGATGGCCAAAAGTATTAGAGCCTGCCTTTGAACCGAAGTATTTCTTTCTCTGCATATCGCCCTGTCTCCACCAGCCAAGCCCCCAGTTCTTATATTTCCCGGATTTGGGGGCGGTAAACTCTTCTATTACCTCCTCCTTGAAAAAAGAGGATCCGGCTTTCTCTCCGGTTAACATAATATCGCCCAATTCTGCAAGATCCACGGCATTTGAAAAAAGCCCCGCATGCCCCGAGATCCCGGCCATGCTGTACCACGCTTTTTCATCGTGTACCTCCCCCTGCAGGGTGTAATCCCTTATGCCCTCAAAATCTATATACCCTTCCCTGGTGTTTCCGTAAAGCTCCGTGGCGGCACAGTCCTTTTGCTCAAAGCCGTTCTCAAGGGGGGAATAAGTGATGTGTCTTAGTCCAAGGGGATAACAGAAGTTTTCCTTAAGATATGTGTCAAGATCGGTACCGGTAACTTTTTCAATGACAAGTCCCAGTACCATATAGTCGACATCAGAATAAACCGTAGTGCTTCCCGGTTCATATATGAGCGGAGTCTTAAATATCGCCTCTACAGTGGCTTCCTTTGTTGCTTCATCCGCCCCGTTTCCGGCAAAAAGGAGATTTGTCTTTTCGGGATTATATTCCTGTTTTTCCGTGTCAATATTGGGATTACAGTATCTGGGATCTGCGGGAAATCCGCCCTGATGCATAAGAAGATCTTTCAGGGTGAGACTTCGCTTCCAGCTTTTCTGCGTTTCAAGATCTGAGGTCACACCCTTTGCGTAATCAATGGATATAACATCTTCCGCAAAAGCTTCCCCCAGATAGTCGGTCACCTTTGAGTTAAGATCGATCTTCCCCTCAGATACAAGCTTCTGCATGGCATAGTTTACGCCAAACATCTTGGTGACGGAAGCCAGGTCAAAAAGAGTGTCATCCGTCACTTTTCCCCCGGTTTCAGTGTTTATGACTCCCCAGGAATTATGATACACAAGCTTCCCGTTTCGCATGACGGCTAGCTGTGCCCCGGGAAATCCGTGCCTTGTATCTGAACTTATTATCGCATCAACAAGAGCAAAGCTCTCCTCATGAAAGCCCTCCGATGCAGCAGACGCAGTCTCTGTGATTTGTTCAGCATAGGGATCAGCATCCTTTTCGGCTTCTTCCACTATTGTCATTGCCGCATTTTCCATAGTCCCGGATCCGGAAGCTTCATCATAAGACACTGCATCTTCCGTTGCCTTTTCGTTCGCTGCATTCCCGGCATCTGTTCTTTCCCAGGGAGACCTTACCTGGCACCCGTTAATAAACAGGACAGACAGCGCCAGTAAGACCGGAACGAAACGCCGGAAAGCATTCCTATTCAGTAAGCTTATCGTAGGCCTCCTGATATTTGGCTATCGTCTTTTCTATAACATCTTCCGGAAGATCATAATCGGAATCGGGATTAGCCTTGAGCCAGTCTCTCACATACTGCTTATCATATGAGGGTTCGCTCTGCCCGACAACATATTCTGAGGCAGGCCAGAATCTTGATGAATCGGGAGTCAGCATTTCATCTGCAAGTACTACGTTTCCCTCTTCGTCAAGTCCGTACTCGAACTTGGTATCCGCTATTATAATCCCCTTGGAAGCGGCATAGTCAGCGCACTTTTTGTAGATTTCTATAGTATGCTCCTTTATGGCTTCCCCATACTCGCTGCCATGTCCCGGATATTCCTTTTCAAGTACCTTAAGCGACTCTTCAAAAGAAATATTCTCGTCGTGATCCCCGATCTCCGCTTTGGTGGAGGGTGTATATATAGGCTCCGGGAGCTTTTCCGATTCCTTCAGGCCTTCGGGAAGCTTAATGCCGCACACCATACCGGTCTTTTTGTAGGATTCCCAGCCTGA
>JAFPZU010000075.1 GCA_017417105.1 Lachnospiraceae bacterium
AAAGACGGGAGTACGATCTATGGCATTTGATCTGTTTCATGGTTCAGAAAGAATCATCATAAAACCCGAATACGGAGTGGGTAAGCTGCATAACGACTACGGCAGGGGCTTCTATTGCACCGAAGATTTTGAGTTGGCTGCGGAATGGGCTGTTGATGTATCCAGAGACGGGTACGTTAATAGGTATTCCATGGATACCAGCGGGCTTAAAATGCTTGACTTAAACAGCTCGGAATACACGGTTTTACATTGGCTTGCGATACTTATCAATAATCGTTATTTTGAGTTGAATTCTGCCCTGTCCCGCGAGGCATTCAGATATCTGTCAGAACACTTTCTGACGGATATATCCGGATATGATCTTATTAAAGGATACAGAGCGGATGACAGCTATTTTTCTTTTGCTCAGGATTTTCTAAATAATCAGATAAGCATATCGCAGCTGAACAGAGCACTGAAACTCGGTGATCTGGGTGAACAGATAATGCTGCGCAGCAAAAAGGCTTTTGACCGTATAGAATATACCGGTAGTTCAAGCGTATCTTCTGCTGAATGGTTTTTACGCAAACAAGCGAGAGATAATCATGCACGACAGGAATACAGAAGGATGAATAAAGAGAATTATATATCCGGAGAACTTTACATGATAAGAATAATCGATGAAGGGGTGGAGCCGGATGATACACGCTTATAATGACATGTACTTAAGCGATGCCAGACGAGTCCTGGCCGGCAGCTTTGATCATGCCGTATATACCTTCGGAACAGAACTGTCCGAATACTATCATTATTTCGTTAAATCCGATCTGGCTGACCGCTTCGAAAGAGGGGATCCCTTTGTTGTATCAGGCAGATCCGGTATAGAACTGGCAAGAGACGTTATAGAACGGATGCGGGGAGAAGAGATATCCTTCGTTCCGTTCTATCACGATAACAGAAGCCCGGAATACTGGGTCGGATGGGCTCTGGCATATTATCAGTGGTACACCGATTGTTCGTTAAGATTATTGGATGAGGAAGTTCCGATAGAGGTTGTTTTAACCATGTATGATAAATACCATGAAATGGATATCATGCATTTTGTGGAACGTATAAACGATCTACGCTCAAATGTCAGAAGTACTACATACCTGAGGAAATACAGAGAAATGATGGGATACTCACAGAGCGAGCTTGCATATATTACCGGTATTCCGGTACGCACCTTGCAGCAATACGAGCAGGGTCGGAAGGCACTTTCCCGCACACGGGTCGATTATGTGATCAGTCTTTCAAAGGCGCTTAATGTGGATGCGTCCCTGCTTATTGAGGGGACATGCCGAGGAAGCAGCTGAGATACTAAGGAGCTGTTCATAAATAACTTTACAATTTGACGCAGGACAGGTGCTCATATGCGAAGAAGAAAACGCAGCCGTAGCGAAGCGAAGACCGGCGAGGCTTTCTGATGAAGCAGATGAGTGCCTGAACAAGTCAAATTTGAAGATTTATTTATGAACAGATCCTAAGACGGCTGGAGAGTATCAAAAACGGTCAGACGGAATGACGCTATCTTTAATATAAGCTCTTGATTGAACATCCTGCTGCGGTTTTATTCCGATAATATACGCAACAGGATACTTTTTCGTTTTTCCTAAGCTTGACAAAATGATTATAGCTCATTCAAAAGAGTATATCAGAATCGACGAATCCATCACCTAAAACACAATATCATCCAGCACAAGCTCCGAGGAATCTTTAGTTATAAACATCACCATGTACACCGGGAGATATGTTACCCGGTCTTTTTTCTGAACGTTGCATCCGGCGAGGACGAAGGCTTCGTCCATTTCGTACTCTGGGTTATTAAGGCAGTTATTAATGGCCGAATGAATAGTATAGTCTTTTCCGCTCTTTATCTCCAGAGGCAGAGCCGTTTCGTTCAGATCGATAACGAAATCCAACTCCCCCAGTCTGTTGGAATTATAATAGTAAAGATCAAACCCATGTGCTCTGAGTTCCTGGGCGATGGCATTTTCGTAGATCCCGCCGGCATTCAGCGCCGGATCCCTGTTCAGAAGCTTCCGCTTCGTACTCATTCCATATTCTGAGGTAAGCATTCCCACATCCGACAGGTACAGCTTGAATAAACTGGATTTTTTATTGAGTTTTAGCGGGATCCTGGGTTCCGTACTGTTGAATACGGGAATCGCAACTCCCGCATTATAAAGCCACAGGAAAGTAGCTTCCACCCTATCATAATGCAGACCCTTCTTCAGATCTGACACTATGTAACGTTTGTTTTGTCTTAGGAGTTCTGAGGATATCAGGTCATATGCGTTTTTCAGCAGCAGTCTTTTGTCAGCAGTTTCATACTGCGTGAAATCCAGCTTGTAGAGATCTCTGATATTACCATGTATTTCCATGACATCATTGATGTTCCTGTCCTCCGCAAAACGACTGACAGCTTCCGGCATTCCTCCGACAACAAGGTATCGGTTGAAAAGATCCAGCATTTTACTGTTGACAGGCTCCATCACGGGTTCACGGTTTTGAAATGAAGCGTGAAGTCTTTGGATCGTATCATCATCAATGTTTGTAACCTGAAGGAACTCTTCAAAGTCCAAAGGGAACATTTCTATCGTCGTAAGGTATCCAACGGGAGCCGATTCTATGTTATTAAGCTCTATTCCAAGGAGTGACCCGCTTAACACATATCGAAAGCTTCCTTCCTCCACAAGAAACTTTACCCTGGTTACAATCTCTTTGTATCTTTGGATCTCGTCAATGAATATTACGGTTTCTCCCTTCTTAAGCCTTCCTGAGCTGATCGTAGACAATCCGGTTATGAGATCATCGATATTATCTGCCACATTTAATACTTCCATAGCTTCAGGTGACTCGATCAGATTGACCTCATAGATATCACAGCCCAGCTCTTTCAAAACGCGTCTTATCAGATGCGTTTTTCCAACCTGTCTCGCACCCTTGATAAGTAAAGCCTTTTCGCTGTTCCTGTACCAGTCGATAATGCTCTTTTCACACTTTCTTTTCAGTTCCATACTGCCTCTCCGATCGTAATAAAGTCGCTGTTTATCAATAAGATTATTATATTAATGTCAAAAATACAAGCTAAATATGGCTGATCCTGTCAAAAATACAAGCTATAATCAATCAGTTTTGTCAAAAATACAACACAAATATACCGGATTTTGTCAAAATCACAATATCTTGCCAATTCATTCTATAAATGCTATGCTTTCCATGAAGCAGAAAAATCTTTCATCTGAATTTCTATTTATCTGATAATCAGTCTTAAGTTTCCTGCTTTATTCACTATTATTAACAGGCAGGAGACAGGTTGCCTCCTGCGAGATTATTTAAGGAGGGCAAAGAATGGACAATAGTTTATCTTATTGTGATGAGAGGAAGAACCGTATGGGACAGGATGCCGGAAAATACTATACAGTAGCAGGCATGCAATTTGAAAAGGACAGACACTACACTGTCTCGGATTATCTGGAGCTTATACCGGCGCATTCCGGAGTAGAGCTTATAAATGGTATCTTCTATGATCTTTATCCCGAAACAGCGGGTTCCAAGGGATTCCCATCCCTTAGACATCAGCGTATCGTTACAGAACTGGCACGCCGCATCGGAAATCATATAGCGGAAAATCAGGGTGAATATGAAGTATATGTTTCCGGGACGGGGGTACAGCTTAGTGAAGACGATACTTTCCTTATTCCGGACATATTTGTTGTCTGTGATAAGACCAAGCTGGAGTATTTTGGCTGCAAAGGGGCGCCTGACTGGGTCATAGAGGTAGTATCTCCCAGTAATCCCGGTAATGATTACCTTCGCAAGCTTAACCTGTATATTCCCGCAGGGGTGAGGGAATACTGGATAATCGACCCGGAAAAAGAAAAAGTTACTGTTTACGACCCCGGTCTCGTCCCGAAAGTTTATTCCTTTGAGGATAAGATACCGACGGGTATATATGAAAACTATTTTGTGGAACTATCAGGACTTTGATCAGGAGGATATTTCTATGAGCTATATGGATGAATACGATAAATGGCTTAAAAAACTGGATGAAGCGGATCCTCTGTATAAGGAGCTTGTTTCAATACAGGATGATGAAAAGGACATGGAGGATCGTTTCTATAAGGAGATGAGCTTTGGCACCGCGGGTCTTCGGGGGAAGATAGGCGCAGGAACCAACAGGATGAACAGGCTCACCGTAGGAAGAGCCACCCAGGGCATCGCTGATCTTATCAGGGAAGAGGGAGAAGAAGCCTGCGATAAGGGGGTTATAATCGCCCACGATCCAAGACACTTTTCAAAAGAGTTTTCCAGACTTGCCGCAACCATATTTGCGGCAAACGGGATCAAAGCCTATGTCTTTGATGATCTGCGTCCCACACCCCAGCTGGCCTTTATGATCCGAAGACTTGGCACTGTTTCCGGGATCAATATAACCGCCTCCCATAACCCAAAGGATTATAACGGATATAAAGCCTACTGGTCTGACGGCTGTCAGGTAGGCAGCGATATCGCAGATAAAATGACGGAAAAGATAAAGGCGGTGGATATGTTCGACGGAATAAAGACCGTGGAATATGATCTAGCCGTAGGTGACGGGCTCATAGTTGAGCTTTCAAAGAACTGGGACAGGAAATATCTGGATGAGATCGAGTCTCTTTCTATCCATAAGGGAGATGAGCTGGATCTTTCCATCCCGATAGTATACACCCCGCTTAACGGCGCGGGGCATGTTCTCTTTACCACTATGCTTAAGGATATCGGATACACAAACTGGCATGAAGTTAAAGAACAGTCTCTGCCCGACCCCGATTTCACAACAGTCGGATATCCCAATCCCGAGGATACAAAGACCTTTGCCCTTGCGGAAAAGCTTGGAAAAGAGAAAGGAGCTGAACTCCTCATGGCAACGGATCCGGACGCTGACAGATTCGCCATAGAGATAAGGAAGCCTGACGGCTCATATCTTCCCCTGAACGGCAATCAGACCGGTTACATCCTCGTAAACTACATACTTGAGGGAAAAAAAGATGCCGGGACGCTGCCTTCAGACGGAGCCATGGTCAAATCCATAGTGACAAGCACCTTAAGCTCTATAATCGCCGAAAGCTACGGAGTCAGAATGTATGAATCTCTGACAGGGTTCAAGAATATCTGCGGAAGGATCCCCTTCCTTGAAGAAAACGGTCTTAAATACCTTTTCGGATACGAAGAATCCGTGGGCTACGCGGCTTCAATAAATATAAGGGACAAAGACGGGATCTCTGCAGGTATGCTCGTTGCCGAAGCCGCAGCCTACTACAAAAAACAGGGGAAGACCCTTCTTGACGTTCTTAATGATATATATGAAAAATACGGCTTCTTTGCTGAAGATGAACCAAATATCATCCTGGACGGGATAGAAGGCGCCGCACGCATCAAACGGATGATGGCTGCCTTAAGGGCAGATCTTCCGGTATCCGTTGCAGGTCTTAAGGTATCAGGAACCATAGATTACAAGGAAGGATATGAGGATATCCCCGCCTCAGACGTTCTCCGGTTTTTCCTTGAGGACGGCTCCTGGTTCGCAGTAAGGCCTTCCGGCACAGAACCAAAAATCAAGTTTTACTTCTACGCAAAAGCGGATTCTTCAGAAGAAGCTCTTGCAAAGAACCGTCGGATAAGGGACGAGATTTTTAACCGGATCCAATCGGTAGAATGATCGTTACAGTTCAACGCGCTGTCGGTGCGCTGAATTGTAACTGTAATGAATGATCAAAGGCTAAATTCCAGCTCTACGGGACAGTGATCCGATCCGTACACTTCGGTGAGGATCCCTGTCTTTTTTATGCTCTCCCTTATCCTTTCGGAGGTAATAAAATAATCTATGCGCCACCCTGCATTCTTCTCCCTGGCATGAAATCTGTACGACCACCAGGAATAAACCCCGGTCGCATCGGGGTTAAGATATCTGTAGGAATCAGTAAAGCCTGCTGATAAGAGCTCCGTCATCTTCGCCCTTTCCTCATCGGTAAATCCGGCATTATGGTGATTCGAAGAAGGATTCTTCAGGTCGATCTCCTCATGCGCTACATTGAGATCCCCACAGTAGATGATTGGCTTTACTTTATCGAGATTCATCAGATACTCCCTCATGGCATCTTCCCATACCATGCGGTAAGAAAGCCTTGACAGATCCTGCTTTGAATTCGGAGTATAACAGACTACAAAATAATGATCCTCATACTCTGCCGTTATTACCCTGCCCTCATGATCGTGCTCTTCTATTCCCAGACCAAATGTAACATTTAAGGGCTCTGTCTTTGTAAAGAGCGCCGTTCCCGAATACCCCTTTTTCTCGGCGTAATTCCAGTACGGATGATATCCCGGGAGATCAAAATCCTTTAACTGACCTTCAGACAGCTTTATTTCCTGCAGACCTATGGCATCTGCACCCGAATTTTTCGCAAACTCCATAAATCCTTTTTCGATACAGGCCCTGAGCCCGTTTACATTCCATGATACGTATTTCATAGATCACTCCTTGTTTTCTTACTTCTCCTGCAGCGCTGAGAATGAGTAGGTCTCATTTTCCTTGCTGTTGTCCAGTGTCACGGTAAAGGTTCTTGTCTCGTATCCGTCTTTTCTCAGTGTTATCACATGCGTTCCGCTTTCCTTTACGAAGGAGCAGGGTACTATCCCCTTATATATTCCATCAAAATATACCTCAGCTGTCTGCGGCTCATCTATATAGATCCGGCTTCCCTGGATTATCGATGACTCATAGGGCGTTCCGGCAGTCGTTGACCCGCTTGAGGATGTAGTCGTTCCTGAAGAAGAAGATGATGACGTTGATCCGGAACTGCTGTCTGTCTTTCCGTCGTTCCCGTTATCCGTAAAGGTTGTCGGCAGGTTGTTTGCAGAAATTGTATTCTCGGTATCCTTCTTCTTTGTTTTATTCTCAGATACGGTATCGGATGAGCTTCCGTCCTCTTTCGTAAGTTCTATATCTATGTTTGATACCTCCGTTCCTACGGAGATGCGCTCCTTGATGGGGGCATAGCCTTCAGCCGATATTTCAAGCTGATATACCCCGTACTCCAAAGTCACAGGCTCAAGATGATCCGCCACCTTGCCGTCTATCTTAACTACAGGCACGGCCTCCGGAGGTCTGATGGAAAAGACGATCTCTCCCGTTTTAATAAGATCTCCTTTAAGATCGGAAACATCAACGCTTGTTTCCTTACCCCTCGTTATCACCACGTGCTTAACGCCGCCCTGTCCCTTATAGGTGACCGTCATGTCATACTCACCCTCCGGTACATCAAGCAGCATATCATCCATCACAGGCTTGAACATGCCGGCGATCTGAACCCAGCCCCCCGTGAAGTACTGGGATCCCTTTATCCTGAGATGACCGTACCCTGACATTATCCTGACGCTGTAAAGCTCCGGTTCAACTCCCCGTATTTCAAGCACATCATTCCGGGAGATATCGGAAGCCTCCACCACCCTGTCATCTTTTAAGACTAAAGTGTTTTCCGTAACATGCAGATTAGTTCCGTCCTCAAGCCTAAATATCCCTCTGTTCATATTGATGTCAAAATTTTCAACATCCCGTTTAAGGAAGGCATCAGGTGCCTGCTTAAGGGAATTCAGGCTTCTTGAATGAACGGACACACTGACGTCAACTATCATTCCCGGTTCAAAAAGCTCCGGCACCGATACCTTGCCATAGTTATCTTCAAAAGTTGTAAGCTCGTTTATGGATACAGAATAAGTCCTTCCGTTATCAACGGACATGAGCTTAACATCATTATGCCTTACGTCATATGTAAGAAACACGGCTCTGTCCTCTGCCTCAAGCTCTTTAAGATCTACCTTCTCTTCAGGCTCTGTACCGGCCTCCGGCTGAGAGGGAACAGCTGCCGTTTTGCTTCCACAGGAAAGACAGCAAAAAGCAGCAGCCATGATAAGTACCGTGACTATATATCTTCTCAGATCTTTGATAATAAATACTCTTTCGTGTTGCATTTCGGGTCTTCTATTACAAGCTCCAGCAGTTCTTTCAGTTTTTCCCCAAGCTTCGGTCCCGGCTTATATCCGTGTTCTATAAGATCAGCTCCCCTGACCGCAAGTTCCTTAAGCGTCACGGGATCCCCGCTTTCAATGATCCCGGTATAAAGCCTCATTATCTCCCTTTCATAGGCAAGCTTTTCTTCTCTTTTATACAATGACTGAGCCAGGGTATCTGCTATCCTTATGGGAAACAGCAGTCTGTATATGTCGGGTCCTATCCGGTTCATGGCGCGCCTTACATTGATTTCAGTAGCCTCCGGCCTGTGATCATGCCATTTTACAAGGGCTGCCACGGTATGAGTGGTATCATTGTCAAGCTTGAGTCTTTTCATTATTTCTACTGCCAGCTTTTCTGATATGACGGAATGTCCCTTGAAATGCCTTATGCCCTTTTCATCCTCAGTCATGGCTTCCGGCTTTCCAAAGTCATGGAATAAAATGGCATAGCGTATATACCTAAGGGCATCCGGCTCAAACTCCACACCGGAAAACTCCGCATTTACCATAAGCGCTCTTATGGTGTGCTCGCCTACATTATAAAGATGATGCTTGTTTTTCTGATCAGTCTGCATGCATCTGTCAAACTCCGGAAGGATTACGGAGGTTATCCCTGCCCGGTACATATCAAGCAGAACATCAGGATGGGGCGAGCATATAAGTTTTGTAAGTTCAGCCTGTACCCTCTCCGCTGAGATCTTCCTGAGATTGTCTTTAAGCTTTGAGGCCGCCGTTTCTGTATCGAAATCTATGCCGAATCCAAGCTGCGCCGCAAATCTGTAAGCTCTTAATATTCTTAAGGCATCTTCCGAAAATCTCTCATAGGGGTCTCCGACAGCGCGTATGATCCGTTTTTTCAGATCAGATGCGCCGTTAAACTCATCCACAAGACCCGTACGTTCATTGTAGGCCATGGCATTTATGGTAAAATCCCTGCGCTCCAGATCCTCTCTGAGGCTGTTTGTATATGTCACTTCCTTCGGGTGTCTTAAATCTTCATACTCCCCGTCTATCCTGTAGGTTGTGACTTCATATCCCCTGTATTCACCGTTTTCATCATTTAACATCACGGTGACCGTACCATGCTGTATGCCGGTATCTATTGTCCTTCGAAAAAGCTTTTTAACCTGCAGCGGTTTCGCATCCGTTGTCACATCCCAGTCCTTGGGAGTTCTGCCAAGCATTACATCACGAACGCAGCCCCCGACAGCATATGCGTCGAAGCCTGCGTTCTGCAGTGTCTTTATTATAAATCTTACGTTCCCCGGCAGGACTATCTTCAATACGCTTTGCCCCACAGCACCAGATGCTTTGCTTTCCTGCCGCAGCATACGCATGTATCCGATATCGGATCACTGTTCTCAAAAGGCATGCATCTGGAGGTTGCCGTAGTATCTGCCTTTATCTGATCCTCACATTCCTGTTCTCCGCACCACATAGCACGCACAAATCCGGGCTTTTCGTTAACGGTCTGCTTGAATGTGTCATAATCTGTTGCTTCGTATATGGAGCTTTCAAGGTGCTTCTTTGCCCTTTCATACATCTCATTCTGTATGGTTTCAAGAAGCTTCGGAATAAAGGAAGAAACCTCTTCAAGCCGAACCGTCTGTTTTTCATGGGTATCACGTCTTACCACAACGCATTCCCCGTTTGCTATATCCCTTGGGCCTACCTCGATACGAAGCGGGAACCCACGCATTTCCTGTTCCGCAAACTTAAAGCCCGGTGATCTTTCCGTATCGTCTACTTTTACTCTTAATCCCTTGAGGCTTTCGACCGCGATCTTATTACAGGTATCCAGAACTCCCTCTTTTTGCTGCTGTATGGGAACTATTACAACCTGAGTAGGAGCTATATGGGGCGGAAGAACCAGTCCGTCATTATCCCCGTGTACCATGATAAGAGCTCCTATCATCCTTGTGGAGACACCCCAGGATGTCTGATGGGGATTATGCTGTTTATTATCCCTGCCTGTGTACTCTATCCCGTAAGCTTTTGCGAAGCCGTCACCGAAATTGTGGGAGGTTCCGCTCTGCAGCGCCTTTCCGTCGTGCATCATGGCTTCTATCGTATAGGTGGATACTGCGCCGGCAAATCTTTCCTTTTCCGTCTTTTTTCCTTTGATCGTGGGAATGGCAAGCTCCTCTTTCATGAAGTCTGCATACACGTTCAGCATCTGTATGGTACGCTCTTCTGCTTCCTCTGCCGTTTCGTGTACTGTATGACCTTCCTGCCAAAGGAACTCTCTGGATCTTAAAAACGGCCTTGTGGTCTTCTCCCAGCGTACGACAGAACACCACTGATTGTAGATCTTCGGAAGATCCCTGTAGGAATGGACTATATTACTGTAGAGGTCGCAGAAAAGGGTTTCCGAAGTAGGTCTTACACAAATTCTCTCCTCCAGCTTTTCTCCTCCTCCTTCCGTGACCCAGGCCACTTCCGGAGCAAAACCCTCCACATGGTCTTTTTCCTTCTGCAGCAGGCTTTCGGGAATAAATAAGGGCATATAGACATTTTCTACGCCGGTGGCCTTAAATCTTTGATCCAAAAGTCCCTGTATGTTCTCCCAGAGCGCATACCCCGCCGGAAGGAATATCATGCAGCCCTTCACACTGGAATAATCCATAAGCTCTGCTTTTTTTACTATATCCGTATACCACTTTGCGAAATCTTCATCCATCGAGGTGATGGATTCTACCATTTTTTTATCAGCCATGATCTGTCTCCCCTGTCTTATATTTTATTTCTTCGGTGTTGCTCCCGCCTTCTCCTGAAGGGTTTCCTTAAACTGCTGGAATTTACTCTTCTTCACAGGCTCTGCTCCCTTTGTGATGGAGCCTCTTACGCCTCTTACTTTAGATATGTAAATACCGCTTACCGTTGCCTTTACTTCCTTTTTGACGGGAATCTCATCAAACACTGCGGCATCCGCTATAAAGGACATAACCTGAGGTCCCACCTTTGCCTTTACTACCGGAACCTTGGTTCTCCTCATAAGCTTAGGCGTCTGCTTTATGACAGCTTCCGGCAATCCCGCATCTATGAGCCTCATTTTCTTTTTGTCGATCACAAGCATCTGCACGACCTGTGCCGCGGCCTCTATCTGCGCCTGCTGCTCTGCCTGTTTTTTCTGAGCTCTCTTTCCCAGAAAATAAAGAACCACTGCTGCAGCGATCAGTATCACCAGTATGACTATAGTGACTATCCATCCTGTACTCATGTTGTTTTCCTTCCCGTTACGTCCATTTTACAGAAATTCCCCTGTTATGGTGATCTCCATACCAAGTTCTTCACCTGCGATATTATAGCCTATATTTATATTTATTACATCTTTTTTTATTTCCGCGCTGTAGCTTTTTGTTAAGCATTCGATGTGACTTCTGCCAACTGATGATATCATGTCCGTTTCGGTCTTTTCTCCGCTGGCAAGTACCAGGGCGTAGTTAAGCTCCCCCAGCCTTTTGTACAAAAGCTCTTTTTCATCAAACTCGATCCGGCACCGATCTCCCTCTGTTTTAAAGATCACATAAGACTTTCCCCGTTTCAGATAATAAGAACCCCGGGACTTAGTCTTAAACGCCTCACCGGATCCTGCGCGGGTTATGATGTCTATATTGCATTCCTTTTTCATGGGTTATACGGCCTGCCGGCACAGGTCATTTGATCTTCCGGTATATGGCAATGGCCTGGGAATCAATATGCATGCGGATCATCTCAACCGCTCTGTCGGAGCGGCATTCGCCAATTGCCTTTATTATCTGATCATGCTCTCTGACGAGTCTTGTCGGATCATCCATCTCTTTCATGAACTCGTACTTATAGCGGAAGATCTGTTCCTTAAGACTGACCAGAAGTTCCTTAACCTTCTCATTTCCTGCCGTATCAATGATTATATTATGAAACGCGGTATCCGTATCCGCCATCTGTCTGAGGTCCCTGCTGTCTACGGCCTCGGAGAATTTTCTGTTAGCTTCCTTCAGCTCTTCGAACCTGGTCTTCGTGATCTTTGCGCAGCAGGCATTTGCAGCAAAAGTCTCAAGTGTTCTCCTTGCTTCAAGCACATCCTCAAGCTGCTTTGCGGTAATACTGGCAACGCGGGCTCCGCGTCTTGGTAGCATAACAACAAGACCTTCTTTTTCAAGCAGTCTTATCCCTTCTCTTACAGGCGTCCTGCTTACCCCCAGCCTCTCGGAAAGAGCGATCTCCATAAGTCTCTCTCCCGGTTTCAGTTTACCGTACAGGATCTCCTCACGAAGCTGCTTGAATACCACATCTCTCAGCGGAAGAAACGCATCCTCATCATTTTCGTAAAATCCCATATTCAATACCCCTCATTGTGAAATCCTGTAAGGAATATCCTCTCCTCCGGCACCAGTTTCAGCATTTCCAGCACATCATATGCCTTTGCTGCTTTTTCTTCATCCATAAATAATCCATAAACACTGGGTCCCGATCCGCTCATTAACGCTCCGGCTGCCCCGTATCTCATCATTGTATCCTTTACCTTTGCGATAATGGGATACTCCGGTATGGTGGCATATTCCAGAACGTTCCCTATAAATTCCGGTATGCATCCGAAATCCTCCATCTCTATCGCAGCCCTTAACTGATCTATATCGGGGTGTCTTACTTTTCCTTTTTCAGCGATCTCGTCATAGGCATTGTAAGCCCACTTGGTGGATACCCTTGTATCCGGAACCGCTATCAGTACAATATAACTGTCAAGGGCTCCGAGCGGGATCAGTTCTTCTCCTATCCCTCCGGCATAGGCCGTACCCCCCATTACACAGAAAGGAACATCCGCGCCAAGCTTCACTCCTCTTAATGCTAGCTCCTCCATGGAAAGCCCCAGTCCGAAGTACTCATTTACTCCTTTAAGCACCGCTGCCGCATCCGTCGATCCTCCGGCAAGTCCCGCCGAAACCGGTATGTTCTTTTTGATCTCTATGAGCATCGCATCCGTGATCTCAAATTCATCAAAGAGCATTCTCGCTGCTTTGTATGCGAGGTTCCTTTCATCTGTCGGTACCATGGTATCATCGCAGGAGAGCAGGATCTGTCCTTTATCACCGCTGCCGCCTATCTCCGCCTCTGCATAAAGCCTTATCTCGTCATAAAGATCGACCTGCTGCATGATCATCTTAAGTTCATGGTATCCGTCTTCCTTTTTTCCTAAAATATCAAGACCAAGGTTTATCTTTGCATATGCTTTAATATCCATAACAGTCTTTTTTCTCCGTTTTGGTTTAATTGTATAGAAATCTATACAAAGTCAAGTATATCATAGCGGCTCATTGTATACAATAAAAAAACCCCGCATCTTTAATGATGCGGGGAGCTTTGTAACTATGGTCTGATGGTTTATGCCTCCACTGCTGCAGCTGATGCTGCGTCCGGATTCATCCAGTCATTGAATTTCTTCTCAACTGCTTCGTAAGTCTTCTGTGAGATCTCGGGAAGCTTGTCTCCCCAGGTCTCTTCTGCTTTCTTATACCCTTCCTTAAAAGCATCCAAGAGCTTTTGAGCCTTGGAAGGATCATTTCCTGCCAATGCTTTTGCAAAATCAAGGATCCTGTCGGAAGTCTTCTCCACTCCCCAGTATCCGTCCTCTGCAATATCTGCCTGCGCCTGTGACTTAGTTGCCTCATCAACCGTGAAATCTCCCTTTGCAAGGAACTTCCACATGTCATCATCGTTTGTCAGGGTGTTCTTTCCCGTCTCCGCCCCGGCTATCTGTGAAGCCTTGCTCTGCCCGAGCATAAGCTTTTCAACGATGGATCTTAAGTTTGCAGTCTGCTCTTCGGCATCCTGCTTCATCTTTGCAACAATAGCCTCATGATCAACCGTCTTTGGCTTGCCTGATGGCAATGCACTTACATTATCTGTATCAGATGACTTCTCATATACGACGCCTGTTCCGTTGTCGGCTGCGGTCTTTGCAACATTCTCGGCTGCTGCTGCCTCCGTTGCTGTTTTTGCCTTAGTAGTGTAAAACTCGCTTGTATCTACTCCGTTTCCAAGTCCGATTCCGTTTAATGCCATATCATTACCTCCTTGTCAGGTCTGCGGCCAAAATCCTTTTATCGCCTCTCTATAATTGTATCGGCCGGATATTAAGTTTCCTTAACCTACAACTTATAGTGTTCCGTCAGGTATCGTCGTCTACATATAGTTTCTATCAAAACTTAAATACCGCTGATCCGAAGGGCGGCAGCTTAAATCCGATTGAATACGGCTGTCCGTCCCACGGGATCTCCTCTGCCTTCAGGCTCTTTGGTATCTCCGCTCCGTTTCCTCCATACTTCGTCTCATCGGAATTAAGGAGCAGGGAGTACTTTCCTTCTCTGGGAACTCCCACCCTGTAATCCCCTCTCTCCATAGGAGTGAAATTCATTACAAAAAGAAGATTGTTCTTCTCCGTATGATCCCGTCTGTAGAAAGAATAAATGCTCTTTTCGGTATCATCCGCATTTATCCATCTGAAACCGTCAAACCCACTGTCAAGCTCATACATGCAGGGATATTTATTGTACAGGCGAAGAAGATCTCCGAACCAGGTCTGCATACCCTTGTGCAAAGGATCCTCCAGTGAGAACCAGTCTATCTCTCTGGCTTCGCTCCATTCCCTCTCCTGTCCGAATTCCTGTCCCATAAAGAGAAGCTTCTTTCCGGAGTGTCCCATCATAAAAGCATAACCCGTCCTCAGGTTTGCGAATTTATCGACCGTATATCCCGGCATCTTGCCGAGCATGGAGCATTTCAGATGGACAACCTCATCATGAGAAAGTACGAGAATATAGTCCTCTGCCACATTGTAGCTCATGGCAAAAGTCATCTTATAATGATTGTTTTTCCTGAAATAAGGATCCAGCTTCATATAATCGCAGAAATCATGCATCCAGCCCATATTCCACTTAAAGGAGAATCCGAGTCCGTCGTCCTTCACGTCTCCCGTTACTTTAGGCCAGGCAGTAGATTCCTCTGCTATCATGACGGCACCGGGGAATTTACCCAGGACACAGGAATTAAGATGCTTGAAAAACTCTATTGCCTCAAGGTTTTTATTCCCGCCGTATTTGTTGGCTACCCACTGTCCGTCCCTCTTGCCGTAATCAAGATAGAGCATGGATGCCACCGCATCCACACGGAGTCCGTCTATATGGAACTCCTCCATCCAATAGATTGCATTTCCTATAAGGAAGTTCTTTACCTCACTCCTGCCGTAATCAAAGATCTTCGTACCCCAGTCAGGATGTTCTCCCTTTTTGGGATCCGCATATTCATAGCAGGCTTCGCCGTCAAAATTTGCGAGACCGTGGGCATCTCTTGGGAAGTGCGCCGGAACCCAGTCCAGGATGACGCCTTTTCCATTCTCGTGAAGCTTATTTACAAGATATCTGAAATCATCAGGATTACCGTACCTTGAGGTAGGCGCATAATACCCCGTGACCTGATAGCCCCAGGATCCGTCGAAAGGATGCTCGGATATTCCCATAAGTTCTACATGCGTATAGGGCATCTCCTTAAGATACTCGCATATCCTGTCGGCAAATTCCCTGTAGGAATAAAACCCGTCATCATTGGTGGGGTGCTTCATCCATGATCCGATATGGCACTCATATATGGCCATGGGCTCTTTCTTTATATCCTTTTTAGCTCTTTCCGTCATCCACTTGCTGTCTTTCCAGGTAAAGCGGTTGATGTCAAAAGTTCTGGAGGCGGTTCCGGGTCTTAACTCCGCATAGCACGCATAGGGATCAGCTTTGTAGAGACCCTCTCCTGCTGCGGAAACAACATAGAATTTATAAAGAGCGCCTTCTCCAACTCCGGGAATGAACCTGGTCCATACACCGACCTCGTTGTCACATTCCATCGGATCGGCACCTGTATCCCATCCGTTAAAATCACCTATGACCGCAACATATTTTGCATGGGGTGCCCATACACTGAAGAAGTAGCCCTTTTTGCCATCCTCTTCTGAAGGATGGGATCCCATCTTTTTATAAATATCGTAATGCACACCCTGCCCGAAATAGTATGCATCATCTTTGCTGAAAAAAATCTTTTCCGCTGCGGGCTTTTCTACTGTCTTTGTCTTTCTAGCTGCCGGTGTGCTTTTTTTCACTGCAGGAGCTTTCTTTTTTTCCGCCATCGATCATCTACTCCTTATTTTGCAAAATCTTTTTCCCTCAGAACAATGAGGTCATCATCATTATACCGCTTTCCGAGCAAAACGTCTCCCAAATGTTTGAGATTTTTCTTGTTTGCTTTCTTTATTGCCGCATCCATTATGTGCTCAACCTCGTCCGAGGTCACAACATGATCTGCTGTCTGTCTCTCATCTATTCTCTGATACAGTGCAAGGACTGCCATGTCATCCAGAGTATATCCCTTCTCTGCGGCATAGCTCTTTGAGTGATCCACAAGATAATCATTACTCAAAGTCGGTATGTCGATCAGAACATCAAAAGCTTCATCAAATCCGCTGTATTCACTGAGATTCTTTGCTCCGCTCTTTGAATCCTCAAATATTACCAGAATCTCCATTTCCTGTGATGACAAAACGGAAAGCAGTGAATTCATGGAATCATCTGACAACCGTCCGGCTCCTTCTATAACGAGGATATTTCCCGCCAGGGCTTTGAGGGATTTCGTAACGTCTTTATTATTGAAAGTATCGGCGTCTATGGCTGCCGCTTTCAGAGTACCCGTGGCATCCTTTTCTCCCATGTCCCGTATAATGGCCTGTACGAGCTCCATCCTTGCAGCATGCTCACTTCCGATAATAAGGACATTTCCGTGGGCGGATTCCATGGACATCCTCTCCTCCGCCTCTTTAAGCTGCTGCGGAAGACCTTTTATATTCCGGAAACTGTCGAAAACCGACGGCAGCTCCACTGTCTCGAAAGTGACGAAGTGAGGATTTTTCTTTGCAGGATCCTGGTTCTTTTCCTCCTGCAAAGCCTCTTCTTTCGTATCTTTCTCCGGCTCTTCCTTCTTCTCTTCCGTATCCTTTTCCGGTTTCCTCTTCGGCTTTGCCTCAGATTCATAACGCTCTTCCGGTGTTTGTTCATGATCATAGCTTTCAGGTTCAGAAGGAGCAATTTCTGATTCCTTAACTTTTATTTCGCCTGTTCCATCCTCCGGTACAACAAGAGGTGCCGTGAAAGCTGAAGTAGCAGGCGCTGAAGGAGACGGTTCAGGCTTTTCAGGTTCTATGATCTCCTGAATCTTCATTTCCGTCTTTTCAGGCTTCCGTGACTCTGGCACAGGTTCCGGTTTCTTTTCTTCCTCCGGTTTCGGAAGCTCGTATCCCGGAAGAACTCCTACCAGCTGCCTGCTGAGTTCATTCGTCTGTTCAAGGGATTTGTTTTTCGCAGCCCTTAACCTTCTTTCCCTTGCTTCCTCCTGAAGCTTGTCCCACTGAGCCAGTATGCTTTCTATATCCATCTGCCCGGTTATCTGTTTTTCATCTAAAGGATCGTCTTCCGGAACATTAAGCTGCATCTGTCCGTCATAATCCTGGGAGATATAATTCTTGAAAGGATCCGGCGCAGGTATGCTTGAGATCTTTGCCGCGACCTCTTCATCCGTCATCTTTTCAGGCTTTACCGGCTGGTAATATCTTCCCGCTCCCTGAACCGCCTCATTTACAGGCTGCTCCTCTTTCTTTTCCGGCTCTTTTATTTCTTCCTTCTCCGGCTGGGCATTATTTCCTGCTTTAAGTTCGGTCAGATCCTTATCCGGACCCGCCACTCTGTCGGGAAGCTTTTCTTCCCTTTCTCTTAAAGGCTCTCCGGTCTCTTCCTGAAGCTTCTCCATATTGGCGCGAAGCTCTGCCTGAAGGTTCATGGTACTGAATTTATCCAAATTTACGGAAATCTCCTGCTGGGCTATGGTTCCCGTCTGTGTTATGGCATCCGCTACTCCCGGGATAGCAGGTTCTGTCTGGATCTTAGCAGTCTCCTCCAAGGGATTCGGTCTGATCTCTTCCGCCATGGGAGGCTTTATTTCCACCGGTTGAGGCTCCGGCTCCGGTAAGGGCTCTGTCCTGACAGCCGGCTCCTCTACATTAACCTGCTGGGGAAGCTCTGCCTTTCTCTTATGCTCCACATGCTCTGATTCAGGCGTCTGGGTTTTATTGATCTTTGGCAGAACCATGGTATCTCTTGCCATTATCGATGGCCCTGTCTTTTTTTCCGCCATTCTTATGGTCGGTTCAAGAGAAGCGTCCACTTTTTTTACTTCTATGTTGAATGTCTGAGGCTCCGGTTCCACATTATACGCCTGAGGCATCTCATTAACGCCGGGTGCAGGCTCAGGCTGAAGCCTGTCCTCTGCGTCCGTCGTACTGTAGCCGTCGCCTATCTCCGGAGTAGTGTCCACGTAGACCGGCGCCGTATCCGTCTTATGCTTTTTCTGATACAGTACCTCTTCCTCTGCTTCGCTGCCCTCGCCGCCGATTATCTTCTGCTCTTCTTCATAGCTAAGCTCCTGATGCTCCTTCTTGAGCTTCAGTGCCTTGACCACAACGGGTCCCGTAACAAACCATAACGCTATCTCATTGCAGCACTCTACGCACTTGTCGCCCTTTCCTGTGAGATGATAAAGGTAAGCCAGTTCATAAGCCCATCTTCCGTCAAAGTCCCCGAAGTGGCGGCTCTTAAATTCCTCTAAAAGCTCTATCCTCTCATCATATTCCGCATCCGTTGCTTTCAGCAGACGATACTGGAGTATATATCTTCCCGGATCCTTCGGCGCAAGCTTTGAAAACTCCTTCATATAGCGCACCGCTACACCGAACTGTCCCATTTTGATTGCCAGCTCGCAAAGATCATAGACTATTTTTCTTTTTATGGGATCTTCGGGATTTTTTTCGTATGCCAGATTCAGCACGGTGAGGGAGTCATCGTACCTTCGGTTTATCTTGTATACTTCGCTCACCATCCTGAGCGTGCGTATACTCTTTTCCTGCCTCCAGTCTATGCTGTCGGCAATCTCCTGCGCGTCCAGATACTCACCGTTCCGGATGCAGGATACTATCTGGTTTACCCTGACTTTTTTTTCGTACTTATCCAAAACAAATGCCTCTTGCTGCCTGATACCTGAGGAATCGTTCATAAATAACCTGAGCATTTGACCGAGACATATGAACAAGTTATTTTGTAACAGTTCCTAAGTATTATCGTAATAATTTCTCCACAATCTATATATTGTATCACAAAATTACGTCAGCACCAACATCTTGCCTGTCTTTCAAATGGTAAAGAATATCTGACAGTTTTGTAAACTGCTCAAGTGAAAGCTCTTCCCCCCGTACCGCAGGCTTTTCGCCGGCCTTTTCTATCGCTTCCTTTATCATTTCTCTGGAAAGCCCCAGCTCCTTGTGACCGGACAGGGCATTTAACAGGGTTTTTCTTCTTTGATTAAACGCTCCCCGTATCACGGAGAATAAAAACTTTTCATCTTCCGCCTTTAACGGTGGCTCCTCATAGACATCCATATGGACAACAACGGAATCCACTTTGGGAGCCGGAATAAAACAGCCGGCCGGAACCTTCCGCACTATGGCAGCCTTTGTCCTGTAACCAACAGCCAAAGTCAGAGCTCCGTAGTCTTTCGTTTTAGGAGATGCCGTCATCCTCTCCCCTACTTCTTTCTGCACCATAACAGTTAGGGATCTGCAGTTAAGATCTGATTCCAGAAGCGACATTACGATAGGAGTTGTTATATAATATGGAAGATTTGCAACAACCCTGAACGGTGCTCCTCCCGTAAGCGCCGTGATATCTGTTTTCATTATGTCTTCGTTTACTAATTCGACATTTTCGCAGTCCTTCAGGGTCTCCTGCAAAATGGGAATAAGACCGCGGTCTACTTCAACCGCATATACCCTGCCAGCTGCCTCCGAAAGAAACTCCGTCAGCACACCTATACCGGGGCCTATCTCCAAAACGATGTCTTCTTTGGAGATCTTCGAAGCCGTTACGATATCCTCCAGTACGCTGCGGTCTTTTATAAAGTTCTGACCGAATCTTTTGCTTGCGGTGAAATTATATCTTTCCATCACCGCCCTGGTATTATCTGCAAGGTATCGGTCTTTCATATCAGTCTGTAAAGCCTCATTGCATTCTCAAAGGTAATGTTTTCCACAACATCGCGCTCCACGGCTTTAATCTCCGCTATGCAGGAAACCACGTATGGAAGATATAAAGAGCAGTTCCTTTCTCCCCTGTATGGCACAGGTGCCAGATAGGGACAATCCGTCTCGAGAACAATATTCTCCAGTTCTATGCTTTCTACGGTTTCCTTAAGTTTCCTGGCGTTTTTAAAGGTTATAACGCCCCCGACGCCTATAAGGAATCCCCGTTTTACATATTCCCTTGCATCCTGCGCAGCATAAGAATAACAGTGAATGACACCATTAATCTTATCTTTTGTTACAGGATAGTATTCCTTTATTATATTTAAGGTATCTTCTGCTGCATCCCTGGAATGGATTATGACCGGAAGATCAAGTTCCCCGGCGAGCTCTATCTGTCGCACAAACCATTTTTTCTGACAGTCTCTCCCCGGACTGTCATAGTGGTAATCAAAGCCAATCTCCCCAATGGCCCGGACTTTTTCATTTTCAAGAACAAGCTTCCTGATGTGATCCATATCACTTTCGGAAAGATCTTCTGTTTCGGAGGGATGAATTCCTAATGCGGCGTAGACATTTTCAAAGCGCAGGGACAATTCATTCGTTGTATCTAAAGAGGTCGTATCCGCGGCAACATTCATGACCTTTACGATCCCTGCAGCTTTCAGCTCCTCTCCCAGAAGACGATCCCTGTCTTCTTCAAACGCTTCGTCATCATAGTGCGCGTGAGTGTCAAATATCACTTTTCTTCCTCTTTGGATAAGTGGGGTATCAATTCAGGATCATTGGTGAGTTTCTTTTTCTCTTCCTCAAAACCCGACAGATGACTGTCATTTTGAACAACGGCTTTTATTGCCTCCTCGGCCGCTTTTACGGCTGCCTGTTCAGCTTCCTCTCTGGCCTTTGCCTCGGCAACAGCTGCTTTTTTAACTTCTTTTCTCTGCTCCAATCTTCTTAAGACTACTTCCTTGTACAGTATGTCAAAGATCGCTGCAAAAGGTATGGCCAAAAGAATGCCGATTATGCCGAACATCCGGCCGAAAACTATGATGGAGATCAGTATCCACAGAGCAGAGATCCCGAGAGAATTCCCGAACAGTTTGGGTTTTATTACATAGGCATCCATAGTCTGCAGCACAATGGTTATAATGATAAACCACAATGCGTGCCAGGGGTTTACAAATACCAGGATGAAAGCTCCGAAAACAGCTCCTACTAAGGGACCGAAGGTCGGCGCAAGATTGGTAAGCCCTACTATCACAGAGATCAGAGCCACATACCCCATTCCGGACACGGTCATTATTATCGCATTAAGAACCCCGACTATCAGTCCGTCAAGAAGATCCCCTGCTATATAGCTTATAAGTATATGGTTGCACCTTCTCCAGAACGCCGCCAGATCCTCGTAATACTTGTCGGAAAAGACCGCCTGAAGAAATCTCTTCCAGGCCTTAAGGATCCTTTCCTTGTCACAGAGCATATATATCGCAAGTATAAAGGAGATCACGGTATTTGCTATTCCCATTCCGACATTAATGGATTTGTTAACTATATTTCCAAGATTGTCCTGGATGTAATCCGCGAGATTCTCTATAGCGTTATCGATCATCCTGGTAAATGACGATATGTCTATCTCGTTTTCCGCTGCATCCTGGGTTACGGTGTTTATAAAGCTCTGAAGACTCTTCGCATAATAATCAAAGTTTGTGAAGAACATCCCCACGGATTTTACAAGCTGCGGCACTAAAGCAACCATCAGAACAACAAGAAACAGCACGAAAAGGATGATGGTGATCCATACCGAGACCAGTCGTCGTAAGGTGAACTTATCCCTTAAATTTGTAAAAACCTTAAGCTCCAGCCAGGTTACCATGGGATCCAGGATATACGCAAAAATGATCCCGATAAGAACCGGGGTTATTATTCCCAGGAAGTAATTAAAGGCGATAAATAGATAATTAATATGGCTTGCCAGAAGATAAAACAGCACCGTCACACAGCCTGCCATCGCATAGGGCATCCACTTATTTTCCTTAAAATATCTGTTGAATTTCATAGGTTCCTCTGTTTGTATTTTTATAGAATTAAAATCCGTTTCATTGTATCAAATACAAAAAATCTTATCAAACCTGATTTCTATGGTACACATTGAGCACTTAGCGAGGTCTTTCCGAGCTTAGTGCGAAAGCGTACCTAAACACTTAACGAGGTATTGTCGAGTTTAGTGTTTATGGTACACATTGAGCACTTAGCG
>JAFPZU010000076.1 GCA_017417105.1 Lachnospiraceae bacterium
AAGGGCAAGCCACTCTTCCGTCTTTTCGTCCGTATCCCATATGGAGGAAAGACAGGTGGTCTCTGTGGTCATTACATCCACTCCTATACGGAAGTCCACGGACAGTCCCGAAACTCCCGGTCCCGTAAACTCCATGACCTTATTCTTAACCGTACCGTCCTTAAACAGCTTTCCTATAAGGGCAAGCGCTACATCCTGCGGACCCGTGCCTTTTGCAGGCTCTCCCGTCAGATAGATGGCTACAACCTCCGGCCTCTTGATATCGTAGGTCTGGGACAGGAGCTGCTTCACAAGCTCTCCGCCGCCCTCGCCCATGGCCATTGTGCCCAACGCCCCGTATCTTGTGTGTGAATCGGAGCCCAATATCATCTTTCCGCAGCCTGCAAGCATTTCCCTGGCATACTGATGGATGACCGCCTGGTGCGGGGGCACATAAACTCCTCCGTATCTTTTCGCGGCGGAAAGTCCGAATACGTGATCATCCTCGTTTATGGTTCCGCCTACTGCGCAAAGCGAATTATGACAGTTTGTCAGTATATAAGGCACCGGAAACTTCTCTATGCCTGAAGCCCGGAGTGTCTGTATTATCCCCACATAGGTTATGTCGTGGGATGTGAGACAGTCAAACGTTATGTTCAGATCGTCCATATTATCCGATCTGTTATGAGCCTTAAGTATTCCGTAAGCCATGGTGCCCTTTACGGCTTCTTCCTTTGATACGGGAGCCGTATCGGAAAACCCTTTTCCCTTAAGAAGATATGCTCCTTTTCCTCTGACCTTTACTGCCTCATCGATCACTGACATCATTATCCTCCAATTCTGAAAACCTTATATCAACAAGTGTAAGTCCCCGTGCCTTTGCCGTAGGGGACGGGTTTTTCGTTCTGTCCTTTGAATATAGTATATCAGCCACTGCCTCCGGCGCAAGCCTTCCCCGCCCCACATCTATAAGGGTTCCGGCTATGATCCTGACCATGTTGTAAAGAAAGCCCGTTCCCTTCACGGTAATAAAGACAGAGACTCCCTCTCTTGTAATTTCCAGATTCGTAACTTTCCTTACCGTAGTAAGAGCCTGGGTATGTACGCTGCAGAAGCTCTTAAAATCATGCTCTCCCGTCAGTATCTTTGCGGCCTCGTTCATTTTTCCGATATCAAGCTCGTAACCGCAGAGCATAGAGTACCTGGCTTTTAGCGGATCGGCTATCTGTTCGTTGTCTATATGATACCTGTAGGTCTTTATGGTATCCGTGTGACGCGGATGAAAGTCCGCCGGAACCTCTCTTGCTTCCCTGATCCTTATGTCCTCCGGAAGCTTTGTATTTAATGCGCTTGGGAAATTCTCTGTAGGCACGTTGCTGTTCGTATCAAATACCGCCGCATTTCCCAGGGCGTGAACCCCGGAGTCCGTCCTCGAAGTGCCTATAACTTCCGTTTCTTTCCCGAGAAGATCGGTAAGAGCCTTATCAATCATTCCCTCTATGGTCAGGGGGTCATCCTTAAGACGCGCAAAGCCGTGATAGTCCGTGCCGTCATAAGCTGTCCTTATCAGTATGCGCCGTGTACTGCTGCCACTACTCATTCCAGCCTTTCCAGTACCCTCCCTTGCGTGATGGTGCCCCGGGTAACTCTTCATCCTCGGTTCTTCCTGCCAGTCTGTCATCGCAGATATGGAGAAGGTTCAGATAGCGCTCAAATTCCTGCTTTGCCCTTGTGTTTACAAGGGAGAGGATCATGCCGGAAAAGATACTCACTATCCCTATGACCCAAAGAGCCGTGAGCACTATAAGGGTCGGGTACTTCGGAACTTCTCCGGTCCGGTAAAACTCTATCAGTATGGGAATAAAAAAGCCCAGGCCTATCAGGATCATAATGGTTCCCAGAGTCCCGAAGAAGGCGGCTGGCCTGTCA
Organism: Lachnospiraceae bacterium; assembly: GCA_017417105.1. Lineage (GTDB taxonomy): Bacteria > Bacillota > Clostridia > Lachnospirales > Lachnospiraceae > NK4A144. Next base: position 1,909 of record JAFPZU010000076.1, read on the forward strand.
TCCCTTAAAAGCCTGAAGATCGTCCTTATCACCCTGAAGCCGTCAGAATAAGTTGAAAGCTTCGACGGGTTGTCTGCATCTCTGTCTCTGTACTCAATGGGGGTCTCGATGATCTTGAAGTTGTTTTCGAGGGCGAACACCGTCATCTCCGTTTCGATCTCAAAGCCCTTTGAGGATATGGCAAAGCTTTTGACAAATTCTCTTGAAAAGGCTCTGGCTCCGGTCATTATGTCATTTATCTTCGCGTGGAAGAGATGATTTATGAGCGACCTCACCAGACGGTTCCCGAAACCGTGAAAAGGTCTTTTATTCTCCTTGAAGTAGCTGGAGGACAGACGGTCGCCAATGACCATATCCGCCCTGCCGTTAAGCACATATTCCCTAAGCTTCGGCGCAAAAGCCGCGGGATAGGTATCGTCTCCGTCCGCCATGATATAGCAGTCAGCATCGACTTCGCGGAACATGGTTCGGATCACATTGCCCTTTCCCTGCCTGGCTTCATACCGGACTATTGCTCCCGCTGCTCTTGCTATATCGTCCGTGCCGTCAGTGGAATTATTGTCATATACATAGATATCCGCATCCGGCAGAACGGCTTTGAAATCCTCAACTACCCTGCGTATGGATTTTGCCTCGTTGTAACATGGTATCAGAACCGCTGTCTTCATTC
>JAFPZU010000077.1 GCA_017417105.1 Lachnospiraceae bacterium
AGTTATTTATGATACCAGTGCAAAAAGTCATTCACCACTCATGCTTGCATGAAAGTGGTGATATGACTTTATTGCACGCCCCGATATGAGCAATAAGTGGGGCAGGGGTCCCGCGGTTTGCGAATATCGGGGAGGATTGTGGGAGTGCGAAGCACGGAACAATCCGTTGGTATCATTTTGCACTATAAACATTTATGCCCGCTCTTAAACTTCCTTGCAAGCAGCAGCATCTCCTTTGCGTTTTCCCTGACAGTATCGGTTATCTTTGACCCGGACAGCAGTCTTGAAAGCTCTTCCACCGGCTCCTCTCCCTTAAGCTCCCTTACCCCGGTGCTGGTGCTTTCGTCGTCCGAAGTCTTTTCTATTACAAAATGATGGTCAGCCATTGCCGCTATCTGGGGCAGATGGGTTATTGCTATCACCTGTCTTTTTTTTGCAAGAACCGAGAGTTTTTCCGCCACCTTCTCCGCGGTCCTTCCGGATATCCCCGTATCTATCTCGTCAAAGATCAGGGTTGGGATATCATCCGTGTCCGCAAGCACCGTCTTAAGTGCCAGCATTATACGAGAAAGCTCGCCTCCCGAGGCTACTTCCTCCAGGGGTTTGAGTTTTTCTCCCTTATTCAGTGAGACCATGAAAGAAACGGTGTCGTATCCGTCGGATGTGACACTCTCCTCATCAGGCTGCACCTCGATCGCAAATTCCACATTTTCAAAATTAAGATCAGAAAGAGCCTCCTTCATCATATCCTGCAGTCTGTCCGCATGTCTTCTCCTTATCCCTGAAAGTCTGCCGCAGGCCTCCATGAGGCTCTTTTTCACTTCTTCCCTCTGCTTTTCAAGCTTTTCCATATAGCCTTCATGATCGGAAAGCCTCAAAAGCTCCTCTCTTTTTTTAAGAAGCTCGGACTGTATCTCCTCTATAGTCCTTCCGTACTTGGACTTAAGCTTGTTAATAAGATCAAGCCGCTCCTCCGTTTCTTCAAATTCGGCATCGGAAAACTCCATGCTTCTTAATCTTTCTCCAAGATCCATGGAAAGATCTCCCATGAGGGATTCTATTTCCGCTATCTCCGAAAGGAGCTCATCCGTCTTTTTATCAAGTCCTTCCACGGACTTTAATCTCTCCGAAGCCGTTCCGATAAGAAAGGAGGCTGATACCCCGTTTGCCCCGCCCTCGCCTGATACTGCTCCAAGAGCCTCCGACAAAGCTTCTGCTATCTTTTTTGAATCCCGCATCAGCCGGTATTTTGCTTCTAATTCTTCATCTTCACCGGACTTAAGCTCAGCTTTTTCTATCTCATCCGCCTCATAGCTTAAAAGATCCTGTCTTCTTTTTAACTCCATGGGATCACTGATATCACCCTCTATCCTGGATACGATATCCCTGTATTCCCGATAGAGTTCCCCGATGGTATCAAGAGGCCCCGATACTTCATCAGACGCATACCGGTCCAGTATCCTGCAAAGGTTCTTCTTCTGCAAAAGCCCCGTCTGATCACGCTGTCCGTGGATATCTATAAGGATTGATGCGGCTTTTTTAAGAACCCCGGCATTTACCGCATTGCCGTTGATACGGGCTACGCTCCGCCCTTCTTTTATCTTCCTTGTCATTATGACAAGACTGTCCTCATCCATTTCAATATCAAGTGCTTTTAATGCCTCTTCTCCGGCCTCATCAACGCAGAATACAAGCTCTACACTTGCTTCCTCCGCTCCTCTTCGCACGATATCGCTCTTTGCCTTGCCGCCAAGAGCAAGCTCCACGGAGCCTATTACCAGTGATTTTCCGGCACCGGTTTCTCCCGTAATGATATTAAGCCCCTCACCAAAGCTCACATCCGCGCTTCTTATCAGGGCAAGATCCTTTACTTTTTCACTTAATAACATCTTTTCGCCTTTCAGACCTTTGTTTAAGGATTGCTGCACGAGCTTCTCAAACGCTCATTCCTTGAATTTTTTCTGGAGCACGTTGAGAAAGCTGTCATCATGAAGTCTTATTATCTTTGTGATCTTTTCAGATTTTGTTATCGTAACCCCAAAGCCTTCCGGAAGATTGGAAAACTCCCGTCCGTCAAAAGCCACAGCGCTTCCCTTTTTTTCTGCAGAGATATAGATTTCATCCTCTGCTGACAAAACCACTGATCTGCTGTTCAAAGTGTGAGAACAGATGGGAGTGATAATAAAAAGCTTTGAACCGGGCTCCACTATGGGACCTCCGGCAGACAGCGAGTACGCTGTAGAACCCGTTGGAGTGCTGACTATGATACCATCTGCCCGATAAGTTTTCAAGAATTTTTTATTGACATATACGTTATAATCAAGAACCTTCATGCCACCCTGTCTGTAAACTACGATATCATTGAGGGCGCTTTCCCTGCAGATCTCCTTCTCTTTCGATATGATACCGCCCGTTATCATCATGCGTTCGTCTACCAGATATCTGTCTTCCGATAGAGCGTCAATGGCAGCACTTATCCCGTCCATCTCAACATCCGTAAGAAATCCGAGCCTGCCTGTATTTATTCCAAGCAGAGGGATATCAAGATCCGCCACATCATCCGCGGCCTGGATCAGTGTTCCGTCCCCTCCGAGAACCAGTATGCAGTCAGTATCCTCCGGTATCATGCTGCTTTCGGTATATCTTTCCAGACCGTCGTTTCTCGACGTTACGTGGGTGCAGCACTCAAGGCCTCTCTTTTTAAGCTCCCCCTCTATATTACGGACTGACAGAAGCCCCGCATCTCTTGTAGGATTTACAATCAGGAAAAATTTTTTCATGTATCAAGCTCCATATGGGCTTTTTCCACAACTGCGCCGGGATCCGGAGTAATTGCCTCTTTTTCCCCACGTCCCAGGTACATAAGATACTCTATGTTCCCCTCCGGTCCCCTTACCGGCGAGTGATCAAGCCCAAGCAGTAAAAAGCCGTTGTCCTCAGCATAGCAAAGGCAGGTATTTATTACCTCCTCATGGACTTTTGCATCCCTTACGACTCCCTTTTTTCCAACCTTTTCCCTGCCCGCCTCAAACTGCGGCTTTATAAGGCAGACCATGCGTCCGTTTTCAGCCAGGATATCCGCCGCAGCGGGGAGTATTCTTGAAAGGGATATAAAAGATACGTCCGCTGACGCAAAATCCGGTCTTTCCGGTATATCGGATCTTTTAAGATATCTGAAATTGGTCTTTTCCATGCTTACGACCCTGCTGTCGTTTCTTAAGCTCCACGCCAGCTGCCCGTAGCCCACATCGATGGAATAAACCCGTTTTGCGCCGTTTTGCAGCATACAGTCGGTAAAGCCTCCGGTGGAAGCGCCTATATCCATGCAGATAAGCCCGGAAAGCTCAAGATTAAAGACCCTAACCGCCTTTTCAAGCTTCAGTCCCCCCCGGCTCACATAGGGAAGCTTTTCTCCCCTGAATTCTATGCCTACAGTATCCGGGAAGCTGCTCCCTGCCTTATCCTCACGGATCCCATCCACAAAGATGGTTCCCTCCATTATCATTGACTTTGCCCGTTCTCTGGAGGGAGCTATACCCCTTTCCAAAAGAAGTACGTCAAGCCTCTTCTTTTCAGCCATTTTGATCCGAAGACGCCTTCGCTTTAGACTGCAAAGGGTCAGAGCTTACTATCTTAAGCTTATTTATTATCCTCCCGGCTATGCTTAAGGGATCGAGCCCCAGTTTTTCCATAAGTATCTCGTGGGTTCCGTGGGGAACAAATTCATCCGGTATCGCTATGTTCAGAATCTCGGCTTTCAGATCGCTCCTTGAAGCAAATTCCGTCACATGCTCTCCGTATCCTCCTGCCAGGACATTTTCCTCCATGGTCACTATAAGATCGCAGGTCTCTGCCATCTTTATAATGAGATCTTCGTCAAGGGGCTTTACGAATCTTGCATTGACTAAGGTCACCGCATATCCCCTCTCCTTAAGGATACCTCTTGTCTTCTCCGCAGTCTCCACCATGGCTCCGACGGCAAATATCGCAATGCCGCCCTCGTCATAGATCACTTCACTCTTGCCAAGCTCTATCTCTTCCCTGTGATCCTCAAGGCCGCAGTATGCCGTGGCTCTCGGATACCTTACGGCAGCCGGAGAATCAAGTGTTATCGCAAACTTCATCATATCGGAGAGTTCCCATTTGTTTTTGGGCGCCATAACCGTCATATTGGGCATGGATGACAGGAATGAAAGATCGAACACTCCCTGGTGGGTCTCTCCGTCGGCTCCCACTATGCCAGCCCTGTCTATTGCAAAGACCACCGGAAGGGATCCTATGCACACATCGTGAAGTATCTCGTCATAAGCCCTCTGCAAAAAAGAAGAGTAGATCGCAACCACCGGTCTCATTCCTCCGGCAGCAAGTCCTGCTGCAAAGGTTACTGCATGTCCCTCCGCGATCCCCACATCCGCAAATCTTTCGGGATATATGTTTCTATACCGCTTAAGCCCGGTTCCGTCCGGCATTGCCGCGGTTATTGCCATAACATTGTCATTCCTCGCGGCAAGCTTTATCATCACGGTGGAGAATATATCCGTATAGCTGGCCTTCCCGGAATGGTTTTTGGGCAGTCCCGTCTTTATATCAAAAGGACCGGTTCCGTGAAATCTTGCGGGGTGTCTTTCCGCAGGAGCATACCCCTTGCCTTTTTTCGTGCATACATGGATTATCACCGTATGCTTTATGTTCTTCGCTTCTTTTATGGTCTTTTCCAGGGCGTTTATATCATGTCCGTCAACAGGCCCTAAATAGGTTATCCCCATATCCTCAAAAAGCATTCCCGGCACCAGAAGCTGCTTCATTGAGCTCTTAAACTTTTTCAGACTGCCCAGCACCTTATCTCCCTTGGGCATACTCTTTAAGAGGAATTCTTCCATGCCTATCTTGAAATTCTGATAGCCAATAGCTGTTATTATTCCCTGAAGATACTTTGACATGCCGCCGACGTTTTCGGATATGGACATATCGTTGTCGTTTAAGATTATGATAAAATTCGTCTTAAGCTTTGATGCGTTGTTCAGTCCCTCGTAGGCAAGCCCGCCGGTCAGCGCTCCGTCGCCAATGACAGATACCACCGTATATTTCTCCTTTTTGAGATCCCTCGCTTTTACAAGACCCAGTCCAACGGAGATCGAGGTGCTGGAGTGGCCGGTGTCGAACACATCACAGTCACTCTCTCCCCTCTTCGGGAATCCGCTCATGCCGCCAAACTGCCTTAAGGTATCAAACCCCTCTCTCCTTCCCGTAAGAAGCTTGTGAATATAAGCCTGATGGCCTACATCAAAGATTATCTTATCTTTAGGAAGGGTAAGCTGCCTGTGAAGGGCTATTGTAAGCTCCACCACCCCCAGATTGCTGCCGAGATGCCCCCCGTTTTCACTTACCTTCTCTATGAGGAACTGCCTTATCTCTCCGGAAAGTCTTTGAAGCTCACCCTTTGATATCTTTTTTATATCGTTTTCTTTATGGATCCTGTCAAGTATCATATTCTTCAGTTTGTTCTGCCTATCATGGAAATGATAAGCTCTCTTAGGAACCCGTTCTCTTTTCCTATTTCATCAAATATCCTGATGGCCTGATCGGACATTTCCTTTGCGTCTTTTTTTGCTTCAGGTATGCCCTTTATGGTCACATAGGTGGTCTTATTGTTTTTAACGTCGGACCCGACCCTCTTTCCTATAAGCTTTTCGTCACCCTCCACATCAAGGATGTCGTCCTCTATCTGGAAAGCAGTGCCTACAAGAAGCGCAACCTGCGAGAGCTTATCTGTCTCCTCATCCGAGGCTCCGGCTAATATGGCTCCTATGACCATCGCCGCCTGGATCAGCGCTCCGGTCTTATTCTCATGGATGTACATGAGCTCCTGAAGGTCAATCTCCTTTTTCTTCTGTTCGGCATCCACATCACAGGCCTGTCCGCCAAGCATTCCGTACAGTCCCGATTTTTCCGAAAGATACTTAAGAGCCCTTATTACCTGATTCTTGTTTGCTCCCTTAACGTCAAAGGCCTTAAGCGCCGTCTCAAATGCCATATTCAGCAGACCATCCCCTGCAAGAACTGCCATTCCTTCGCCATAAATTACATGCGTTGTTTTTCTTCCCCGCCTGAATTCATCATTATCCATGGCTTCCAGATCGTCATGCACCAGGGAATAATTATGGATCATCTCGATCGCAGCCATGAAAGGCTCTATAACCTCTCCCTCACCGCCGAACATCCGGAAGGTCTCATACATAAAGATCGGCCTTATCCGCTTTCCGCCTGCCTTTACCGAGTAGTTAATGGCTGAAATTACCGTGGAAGGATACCCTGCCTCCTCGGGAAGATACTTGTATATCACATCGTCAGCTCTGAGTCTTGCGACTTTCATCTCCGCTTCATTCATTTATATTCTCCGCCTCTTTCTCGTTTCCTTCTTCGTCTATAAGCTTCACCTTTTTTTCGACCTCATCCACGGCCTTTGAAGCCTCTTTTAGAACCTGCATTCCCTTTTCATACAGCGCAAAGGAGTCCTCCAGTGAGATATCCGGATCCTCCATCTTCTCTATTACCTCATCAAGGTAATCAAAGCTCTCTTCAATACTCAGTTTTTCCGATTTCTTTGACATCTGCCCTGACCTTTCCATTTTTCATGTAAATATTTATGATATCACCTTTTTTCAGCAAAGATGCGTCTGATACGTTGCACCCCTTTTCATCCACAACGTAGGAATAGCCCTGGGAAAGCTTTTCCAGAGGAGATACCCCCTTCATCCTTTCCGCGTATATGGCCATACGTTGTCTGCGATCTGTAATAAGCCTTTGCATTCCGCCCTTAATCAAGCTCTGCCTGTCAAAAACTCCGTCCCGCGCCCGGATCAGGCTTTCCCTCATAAGGAACCTCATCTTATTGTCAAGCTCTGCAAGATGAAGCTTTTTTTCGGCTATGACATTGTCGGGACGTCTTTTTTTAAGCTCCGCCTCCGCCCCCTTAAGCTTAAGCCTTGCGGTCTTTATATGGCTGTCCATGATTCTTCTAAGATCAGCTTCGCCCTTCTCTGTTTTTGCAAGAAAGGCTCTGTATTCAAATACCGCCAGCTCTGCAGCCGCCGATGGCGTCGGAGCCCGAAGATCCGCTGCAAAATCAGCTATAGTAAAGTCTGTTTCGTGTCCGACCGCAGATATAACGGGCGTTTTTGAATTAAAAACAGCCTCTGCGACTATTAATTCATTAAACGCCCAAAGATCCTCTATTGATCCGCCTCCGCGCCCGGCTATTATCACATCCACCCCCGCCTTATCGAGGATTTCTATCCCTTTAACAACAGACTCTGCCGCTCCGTCTCCCTGAACCTTTGCGGGATAGAGCACGATCTCCACATACGGGTTTCTTCGTTTCGTTATATTAATTATATCCCTGACGGCGGCTCCCGTTGACGCCGTTACAACTCCGAGCCTTGATATGTACTCAGGGACAGGCTGCTTATATTCATCGGCAAACATCCCTCTGTCTTCAAGCTCTGCCTTAAGCTTAAGAAAGCGCTCGTAAAGCTCGCCTTTCCCCTGCTTCCTTATCTTTTCCGCGTAGATCTGGTAGCTCCCGCCCCTGTCATATATTCCTATCCTGCCTTCGATCTCTACCTTCATGCCGTCTTCAAGACGGAATGTAAGACCGGAAGCTGACGATGCAAACATCACACCGGACAGCGACGCGCCGCTGTCCTTTACGGTAAAATATATATGTCCCGATCCATGATATTTGACATTTGAAAGCTCTCCGCTGACAGTCAGGGAGCTTAACACCACATCCCTGCTGAAGATATTCTTCAGATATTGAGTGATCTGACTTACCGAATAAACTTTGCTCATTCTCCGCTTTTTTCTTTTGAGGCAAACTTTGCAAGGACACCGTTCACAAAGGATCCTGCCTGATCCTGTCCATACTTTTTGGCAAGCTCGACTGCCTCATTTATAGCTACGCTTTCAGGAACCTCATCATCAAAAAGCATCTCGTAAATTGCAAGCCGCATTATCGAAAGCTCCACCTTGCCGATACGGTTCACCTTCCAGCCCGAACTTTTCTCATCAATAAGTGTATCTATCTCAGGAAGCTTTTCCTCGACCAGTCGGAACCTTTCCTCGATAAACGTCGCACTCTCCTCGTCAACAGGTCTGTCAAGGCACTCAAAGTAGTTATCAGCCTGCGCCCCCATCCTTTCGCTTTCGTTAAAAAGCGATTCGAAGAGGAGAATAAAAACATGTTCCCTTATGGCACTGCGGCCTATCATTTATCGTTCTTTGCCTCGCTGTTTACGCCCGTCACCCTGATGTTCACATCCGTAACGGTGAGCCCTGTCATGTTCTCTATCGCATTTTTGACCTTTTCCTGCACTTCCCTGCTGGTCTCCATTACGTTATGCCCGTACTTTATCACGATGGTAAGATCCACCCTGACCATGTTTCCGGCAACATCAACCCTGACGCCGGATCCCTGACCCCGCTTCATACCGACACTGGTCCTGAACTTATCTCCCAGGTTTTCCGACATAGCAGAAACTCCCTCCACCTCTCCTGCAGCGATCGCCGCTATCGTGGTGACCACATCATCTGCAATCTTTACCTCACCGGCATTCGTGGAATCCAGTGTATGCACCTTTGCATTTTTTTCAGCTGACTGATCTTTCTTTGAAGCCATCTCATCCCTCCGGGTAATAAAACATTTTCAGTACATTATATCATACAAGCACCAAATACTAAATGTTTACAAATCAGTCCGTGTTACAATTCAGCGCACGGCCAGCGCGAGTTATATCATTCCTCGTTAAACTCCTCAAGGATCAAGCCTTCATTCCTGTCAAGAGTCATGCCAACGCTCCAGGAGTTCACAAACAGCAGCAAAGGATTGCCTTTAAGATCCCTGATCTTTTTCATATCAGATGTTCCGGTTATGGAATCCAGATCCACATTTTTATTCTTTATCCATCTTATGTATTCATAAGGCAGCTGTTCCATACGAATCTCAACATTATACTCGTTATTTAATCTGTATTTCAGCACGTCAAACTGCAGAACCCCTACGACACCGACAATAACCTCTTCCATGCCTCCCTGAGGCTCCTCGAAGATCTGTATCGCGCCTTCCTGGGCTATCTGCATAATTCCTTTTACAAACTGTTTCCGCTTCATGGTATCAACCTGGCGTACCCTTGCAAAATGCTCGGGCGCAAAGGTGGGAATTCCGCCGAATCTGAACTTATCCTCCGGCATGCATAAGGTATCTCCTATGGAATAGATCCCCGGATCGAAAATACCTATGATGTCCCCGGCATAAGCTTCCTCTACCATATGCCTGTCATCCGCCATCATCTGCTGTGGCTGCGAAAGTCTGACCTCCTTATTCCCCTGCACATGCCATACATCCATTCCTGCAGTGAATCTCCCGGAGCAGATGCGCATGAAAGCGACTCTGTCCCTGTGAGCCTTGTTCATGTTCGCCTGTATCTTGAATACAAAGGCCGAAAAAGGTCTTGTAACAGGATCAATAACACCCTGATCAGATTCTCTCGGAAGGGGTGAAGTGGTCATCTGAAGGAAGTACTGTAAAAAGCTCTCAACCCCAAAGTTTGTAAGGGCCGAGCCAAAGAAAACGGGTGATAGTTTTCCATGGGATACCGCCTCCTGATCGTACTCCGCTGAAGCTCCGTCCAAAAGCTCGGTCTCCGACAGAAGCTGTTCATATCTGTCCTCACCGATAGCGGCCGTTAGTTTTTCTTTATCATCGATGGAAATGATCTCTTCTTTCCCTTCTTTAGTGCCTTTCTGGGTATCAGAGAATAAAACCACCTGTTTATTATTTCTGTCATACACTCCCTTGAAATCTTTACCGGAACCTATGGGCCAGGTGACGGCCGTCGTCTCCATTCCAAGTTCGTGCTCAACCTGATCCACCAGTTCAAAGGAATCCATGGCATCCCGATCCATCTTATTGAAGAAAGTGAAGATGGGTATGCCTCTCCTTGCCACAACCTTGAAAAGCTTCCTGGTCTGTGGCTCCACTCCTTTTGCGGCATCTATCACCATGACTGCATTATCTGCCGCCATAAGCGTCCTGTAGGTATCCTCCGAAAAATCCTGATGTCCCGGTGTATCCAGTATATTTATGCATTTATCCCCGTACTCAAACTGCAGCACAGAGGAGGTAACGGAAATACCTCTCTCCTTTTCTATATCCATCCAATCAGAAACGGCATGTTTTGCGGTGGCTTTCCCTTTTACGGAGCCTGCAGTGTTCAGCTGTCCCCCGTACAGCAGGAATTTCTCAGTAAGAGTGGTTTTTCCCGCGTCCGGATGCGAAATGATGGCAAACGTCCGCCTCTTGTTTATATTTTCAGCTATATTCTTACTCAAGTTAAGATCCTCCCGAAAGTTTAATCATAGCAAAACAGCTTTTATAAAGCAACCGATAAAAAAAGGGTGCGGCTTACGCCGCACCCGGATCTTTACCTGAAATTTATTATATCAGCCGCGATCACTTATCAAAGCTGGGGACCTGCTGCAACAAGTGCCTTTCCTGCATCGTTGCCCTCATACTTCTTGAAGTTCTTGATGAACCTCTCTGCAAGATCCTTTGCCTTTGTCTCCCATTCTGATGCATCGCCGTAGGTATCGCGGGGATCAAGAATACCTGAATCAACTCCGGGAAGCTCTGTAGGAACCTCAAAGTTGAAGTAAGGAATCTTCTTCGTGGGAGCCTTGAGCACATCACCGTTAAGGATAGCATCGATTATGCCTCTGGTATCCTTAATTGAGATCCTCTTGCCGGTTCCGTTCCAGCCGGTATTTACAAGATAAGCCTTTGCGCCGCTCTTCTGCATCCTCTTTACGAGCTCCTCACCGTACTTTGTGGGATGAAGCTCAAGGAAAGCCTGTCCGAAGCATGCTGAGAAAGTAGGAGTAGGCTCTGTGATGCCTCTCTCTGTTCCTGCAAGCTTAGCCGTGAAGCCTGAAAGGAAATAGTACTGTGTCTGCTCGGGATCAAGGATAGATACGGGAGGCAGTACACCGAATGCATCTGCCGAAAGGAAGATGACATTATCCGCTGCAGGACCTGAAGAGATCTTGTTAACGTTCTTCGCGATCTTCTCTATATGCTCGATAGGATAGGATACACGCGTATTCTCCGTAACGCTCTTGTCAGCGAAGTCGATCTTTCCGCTGCCGTCTACGGTAACATTCTCAAGAAGGGCATTCCTCTTAATAGCATTGTAGATGTCGGGCTCGGATTCCTTGTCAAGATTTATAACCTTTGCATAGCAGCCGCCCTCAAAGTTGAAGACACCTTCATCATCCCAGCCGTGCTCATCATCACCGATAAGGAGTCTCTTGGGATCAGTTGAAAGGGTGGTCTTTCCTGTTCCTGAAAGTCCGAAGAATATAGCGGTATGCTTACCATCCATATCTGTATTTGCAGTGCAGTGCATGGAAGCTATGCCCTGAAGAGGCAGATAGTAGTTCATCATGGAGAACATACCCTTCTTCATCTCTCCGCCGTACCAGGTGTTGATTATTACCTGCTCACGGCTTGTGATATTGAATGCCACGCAGGTCTCGGAACCAAGACCAAGCTCCTTATAATTCTCAACCTTCGCCTTTGAAGCATTGTAAACAACGAAATTGGGCTCGAAATTCTCAAGCTCTTCGTCTGTAGGCTGGATGAACATGTTCTTTATGAAATGAGCCTGCCATGCAACCTCCATGATGAAACGGACAGCCATTCTGGTGTCTTTGTTAGCTCCGCAGAACGCATCCACTACGAAAAGCCTCTTGCCTGAAAGCTCTTTCTTGGCTATCTCCTTAACCTTGCCCCAGACTTCCTCGCTCATCTCATGGTTGTCGTTCTTGTATCCTTCGCTGGTCCACCATACGGTGTCCTTTGAATTGGCATCCATTACGATGTACTTATCCTTGGGAGACCTTCCGGTGAACTCACCTGTCATGACGTTAACCGCATCAAGCTCAGTCAGAACGCCCTTGTCAAAACCTGTGAGATCGCTCTTCATCTCTTCCTCATAAAGGAACTCAAATGAAGGATTGTGGATGATCTCTGTTGCACCTGTGATTCCATACTTAGTTAAATCAACGTTTGCCATTCTGTAACCCTCTCTTCTTAAAAAAATTTAGTTATAAAAAATATAGCTGCGCAATTCACGCAACTATATATTTTACAGTATAATCCCGGTACGGTCAAACAGTTATGATCCCCCTGCAGCGCACAGCCGGCGAAATGATTTTCCAACCTGTCCTTATTTCCTGAAGATACCGCCCTGAGTCAGGTTTACATTTCCAATATAGTTTTTGTTCTTATCATACAGGTTTCCGCAGCTTTTACATATGAACCCTGTATCAGTCCTTGTCAGATAGCCGCTGCATGCTTTACATCTGCCGTTAACCTGAGCATCCTCGCCGTTTCCTATGTTATTATTATTTTTTGCCCCACCGGCTACCATGTCCAGGTCGTCATCTGACATCGCCCTGATCCCCGTAAACGCCTTTTCAGTATCACTTATAACTCCCGCAAGATGGGACTCGTTCTCGTATTTTTGAAAATCAAACAGCTTTGCAAGCTTTTTTCCCGTATTATCCATTCTCCCGCCTCCTGTCATATCTTATCACGGATCACCGCATATACCATTTTCTAATAATTTATACGATGTGGAAGCCTCCTCTGGCAGTCTTTTTTTCAAAAAATACTCTCATTGCCTTCAAAGCGCTGTTATGTCTTAATTTTACCTGTCCGTAGGACATCCCGGTCTTTACTTCTATATCCTTTAGCGACAGACCTTCATAATACCTGAAGATAATGACAGCCCTCTCTTCGTCCGAAAGCTTTTTAAGCGCTTCCGCCAGTTCTTCAAGCGTCTCCCTGTCAAGCAGTCCCCTGTCGATCTCCTCTGACGATGCTATCTCTTCCGATATCTCATCTTCCACATGATTGCATCTGTAGAAATCTATGACCGCATTCCTCGCAATGGCATATATCCAGGTTGAAGCCGATGCCTTTTCCTCATCATACTCTAAAAGGTGCTTCTGAACCTTAAGAAAAACATCCGCGCATATATCTTCGGCATCATCCGCGTTATTAACTTTCTTCCTTATATAGTTCAATATCTTGTCGTGATATTCCCTGTATAAAGTTTCAATATCCATAAAAAACCCCTTTCGTACTGATACATACTACCACAAAAAGGGTGGACTTGAAACTGAAAAAACAGTGAACTCATGATCGTAACGCCCGTTACGTTGCAATGCAGCGCACAGCCGGTGCAACAAATTGCAACGCGAACGTCATCCCGTCAGATCAATTTGCCCAAGTGTATATCACCGTCACAGTATATGGATCCATTGCTCCGCAAAGTTAGGAACTGTTATGACAATTCTTCAAGAATATGATCCCAGATCATTTTTGTCGGTCTTGGGAGATAATGGATGCCGTCAGCGGGATCCACGGTTATGTTGTCTCTTGTGAAAGAATAAAGATCTATTACCCTGATATTGCGTTCTTCTGCCCAGTCTGTAAGCTTCCTGTTGAACTTCTGAAGCTTTTCATCCGAAAAGTCTTCGATATCGCTTTCCTTAAGATATGAAGAATCCTGAGTACCAACCGTACAGACCACCACTGTCTTTCCGTTTGCAAGACAGTTCTCATACAGCTCCTTATATCCGCTGAAATGTCCCCGGTCATTTGCCCCCATCCAGCTTACAAGGGTATCGTATTCTCCCGGATCATAACTGTTAATAACTTCCTCAAGGTAATCAGAAGCCCTTCCGTGTCCTGCAAAAACCACAATACCATCATGCTCTTCGCCTCGTATCTCCGCATCCGAATCCGCAAACATATCTATGGTTCTGGAATCTCCGACAAAAAGTATCCTGCCGTATCCGGCATAAGGTTCGGGATTATCGTCCGCAGGGGGCTCTGCTTCCACGTTCGCTGTTTCCGCCGTATCGAAATCTTCAGTGGGAGTTTCCTCAGCTGATGCCTCTTCTGTTGTCGTCTCTTCTGTCACTTCCTCCATCTGATCCGCAACAGACTCTATGATCTGTATCGAAGCGTCCTCCCTGCCTTCAGCATTTTCCGCGCTTTCCTCTGATACTTCAAGAGTTCCGTCCTCCTTCACCGGAGTATTATCATCGCTCCCATCCACCCCGGCTCCACAGCCTGTTACAAGTAACAGTGCACAAAGGATCATTGCGATCTGCCTGACCAAACGTTTTTTTATCAATTGTGCTGCTCTCCTCTCTCATGTCACTTAGGAGCTGTTCATAAATAACTTTACAATTTGACGCAGGACAGGTGCTCATATGCGGAGAAGAAAACGTAGCCCGCTACGCCTACGTTTTCTTCATCGCATATGAACGCTTGACCTTCGCCAACTGTTCAAGCGGCTAGTGTAGCGTTTCAAATGTACTGAGCCGCAGCCCCGCGGCAAGCGCGTGGCCCGGCGCTGAACAGACTGCATGTATTCCCGCAGCGTCCGGCTTTTTTCAAGAAGGTGACTGCACCAGGCTCTGTTATTACCAGTCCCTTATGACCGGTAAATCTCACCATAACAGCAACAGACAATGCCTAATAGTGTGCTTTGTATCCGACCCGGATGAGTGCTCCTGCATTTTTAGTTTTGTGATCTGCATGAGCCCTGAATACATCTGAATCGAATGAATTATCGCCATGTTCATGCTGAAGCTGAACGCCTCTGATCTTTTT
Organism: Lachnospiraceae bacterium; assembly: GCA_017417105.1. GTDB lineage: Bacteria > Bacillota > Clostridia > Lachnospirales > Lachnospiraceae > NK4A144. The sequence goes on from JAFPZU010000077.1 coordinate 14,747, forward strand.
TTGATTCTACAACTATGATCGTCTGATTGCAAGTCGAAAAAAAACAGCTACACGTACCGTTATCGTCCACGTTTCAGCTAAATTGCTTCGTCCAAAAAGGCTGCCACCGCTGAGGTGACAGCCACGAGAAGTTTACCCAATGTGTAAAATTTCCCTCTCAGAAGATTCCCAAAGCCCTTAACAGCAATATCAGAAGAAGCACGGGGGATACGTAGCGGATCATTATCCTGTACAGTTTCTCCCTGCCGAATTTTTCGCCGTTTTTCGTGGCTTCTGCAATAATTATATCAGGCTTTAAGATCCAGCCTACAAGGATACAGGTTCCGATCGTAACGACAGGCATCAGGATATTATTGCTGGCATAATCCATGATATCCAGGATCTGAGCCTCCGCTCCGTTTGGAAGGGTGATATTGAAATAGAGCTTGTTATAGCCAAGGCACACGAGCAGTCCGAGGAGCCAGGCTATGATACATTCTACTATTGTAGCCGTCCTACGGGTCATATGAAACTCATCCATAAAACTTGAAACAATGGCCTCAAGTATTGAAACCGCGCTTGTAACGGCTGCAAACAAAACCATGGCAAAGAACAGGCAGCCTACTACCGTGCCGAAGCTTCCCATCGCTGCAAAAACCTTGGGAAGAGAAACAAACATAAGCCCGGGACCTGACTGCATCCCGTCCTTTCCCATAAATACGAAGACCGCCGGGATCACCATGACACCCGCAAGATAGGCTATGCCCGTATCAAAGATTTCAATCTGTCCCACAGACTTTATAAGGTTTGTATCATCCTTAAGATATGATCCGTAAGCTATCATTATACCCATGGCAACACTCAGACTGTAAAAAAGCTGTCCCATGGCATCCATCATGGTAGAGAAAAGCCCCTTTACCGTGATCCCCGTAAAGTCAGGGATGAAGAGGATCTTAAGACCTTCAAGTCCCGTCCTTGTCACATTATCCGCATCAGTGTACGAAAGGCTTAAAGAAAATCCTGATATTATTATAATAAGCACAACGAGTGCCGGCATCAGTATCCTGGACAGCTTTTCTATGCCCTTATCCACTCCCCCGATGACAATGATCGCCGTCAGAAAAAGAAACACCGTCGTCATGGCTATCGGTGAAGCTGTATCAGTAATAAAGGCA
>JAFPZU010000078.1 GCA_017417105.1 Lachnospiraceae bacterium
ACCGAAAAGGAGGTGACATTAAGAAGCGCCAGAGCCGGCGGCATGATCTGCATGAACCGTGAAGCCTTACAGGCCGTTAAGGAGGGGAGCGTTAAGAAGGGGGATGTGCTGGGGACAGCCAGGATAGCCGGACTTATGGCGGCGAAGAAGACCCCGGAGCTTATTCCTCTCTGCCATCCGCTTCAGATAACAAAGGCGGATATAAGCTTTGAGATATGCGAAGAATCAAGCAGTATACGCTGTGAATGTCTTATAAAGCTGTATGGCAGGACCGGGGCTGAAATGGAGGCGCTGACAGGGGTCAGCACAGCTTTGCTTACGGTCTATGATATGTGCAAGGCACTGGACAAAACAATGGTCATATCTGACATATGCCTTGAGGAAAAGGACGGCGGAAAAAGCGGTCATTTTCGGAGGACTTCAGGTGATCAGTGAATCTGCGCTGACGCCATGCCTTCGCGGCAGGCGGTTTGTTTAAAAGGATGGTGGTATAAATGAAAAGAATGATTGCAACTATATGGGTAATAACAATGTCGGTATTTGTATTTGCTTCGTGCGGCAAGGCAGAGAAGGAGCCGGCGGAGCTTACGATTCTTGCGGCAGCTTCTCTTACGGATGTGTGCGGTGAGCTTGAGGGAATGTATGAAAAAGAGCATCCCGAAGTTTCGCTCACCTTCTCTTTCGGAAGCTCCGGGGCACTACAGTCACAGATAGAGGAGGGGGCTCCGGCGGACATCTTTTTTTCGGCGTCCACTAAGCAGATGGATGCGCTTAAGGATGAAGGGATGATGAAGGATGACAGCATCACGGAACTGCTGGAGAATAAGATCGTTCTTGTAGTCCCTGAAGGAAGTGACAAGGGAATAACGGCGTTTGAAGATGTGGCAGGCGATAAGGTTAGCATGATAGGACTTGGGGATCCGGAAAGCGTTCCCGCGGGACAGTATGCGGAGGAGGTATTTACTTCCCTTGGAATTCTTGATCAGGCTAAGAGCAAGGCGAATTACGGCAGCGATGTAAGGACAGTGCTCACCTGGGTGGAGTCCGGCGAAGTGGATTGTGGGGTAGTCTATGCAACGGATGCCTATACCACGGATAAGGTGGAGATCGTTTCGACGGCCCCGGAGGGGTCATGTAAAAAGATCATTTATCCTGCAGGAATAACAGCTTCAACGAAGCACGAAAAGGAAGCAGAGGATTTTCTTTCATTCCTTAAGAGTGATGAGGCAATGAAGGTATTTGAAAGCTATGGATTTTGATCTGTCGCCCCTTTTAATATCCTTAAAGATCGCGGCAGTTTCTACATTTATCACGTTCTTTATCGGGATCTTTTTTGCAAGGACGGTTTTCAGGATGAAGCGGTTTAAGTACCTTGCTGACGGCGTTCTTTCACTGCCGCTGGTGCTGCCTCCTACGGTTGTTGGATTTTTTCTGCTTCAGATATTTGGCAGTAACTCCTTCTTGGGAAAGCTTATGAATTCTCTTGGCATTGGAGTTGTCTTTACCTGGCAGGGGGCTGTGATCGCAGCAGCAGCGGTTTCGCTTCCGATAATGTACCGCATCACGCTGGGGGCTTTTGAGCAGATGGATATGGAGCTTACGGATGCTGCGCGCACCCTGGGGTTCGGGGAAGGAGCCATTTTTTTCAAAGTGTGGATTCCCCTTTCCTGGCCCGGGATAGCGGCAGCGACATCCCTTACCTTTGCAAGGGCTTTGGGGGAGTTCGGAGCTACCATGATGATAGCCGGGAATATACCCGGTAAGACCAGAACGATGTCAACTGCGGTATATTCTGCAATGCAGGCAGGTAACAGGGAGCTTGCTTATCAGTGGGTTATCATCATACTTCTTATAGCTCTTGCCACACTGATCGTCATGAATTATCTGAACGGCAGAAGATACAGCAGAGATGAGAGATCAAGTAAGGTTAAGAAAAAACTGGAAACGGCGGGGACAGACAGGAATTGAAGGACGGGTTTTCAAGAGAAATAGATTATCTCAGGATATCCCTTACGGATAAATGCAACCTCCGCTGCGGATACTGCATGCCAAAGGAGGGGATAACACATCTTCGGCATGAGGATATACTTACGCTTGAGGAGACAGGACGGATCGCTGCCATTATGTCGAAGCTTGGTGTAAGGAGAGTCAGGCTTACAGGAGGAGAGCCTCTTGTAAGGAAGGGTGTGGCAGGGTTTATCCGCATGCTTATTAATGAATGCGGGATAAGCAAGGTCTCAATGACCAGCAACGGGTGCCTTCTGGATGAACATGCAAAGTCTTTAAGGGAAGCGGGGCTTCCGGAAATAAACATAAGCCTTGATACACTTAACCGGGATACGTTTTATTACCTTACAGGAAAGGACGAGCTTGACAGGGTGTTAAAGGGAATAGATACTGCCTTAAAAACAGGCTTTCATGTCAAACTCAACACTGTGCTCCTGAAGGGAATAAACGATGAGGAGGCAGAGGCTCTTGTAAAATATGCTGACGGCCTGGGGGTTGTAATAAGGTTTATCGAGCTTATGCCCTTGGGGTGCGGCAGGCTGTATGAAGGAGTATCTTCTGCTTCTCTTATAAAAAGGCTTGAGACGGTATATGGAAAAGCTTATAAAACAGATAGGACAGATGATGATAATAAAGGACCCGCAGAATATTATGATTTTGAAAAACTGGGCATTGGTACAGGCTTTATCAGCCCCATGTCACATATGTTCTGCAAAAGCTGCAGCAGAGTAAGGCTTACTGCTGAAGGTTTTTTGAAGCTCTGTCTGCAGTATCCTGATGGCGTGGATCTTAGAGATCCTTTAAGGAGCGGTATGTCGGATGGGGAGATCAAAGAGATCATAGAAAAAGCAGTGCTGAAAAAACCGGAGTGCCACAGCTTTTCAGTTAACGAAAATAATACTGACAGAAGAAAGATGGTGGAGATCGGAGGGTAGAAAATGGGACGGATAGCGGCCATATGTATAAGTGAAAAAAAGGGAACCGTAAAAAAGGAGGTGGAGCGCTGTGTCCTTAAAGAAGATTACGGTCTTGAAGGCGATGCCCACGCAGGAAGTGAAAGACAGGTAAGTCTTCTTTCATATGAAAAGACGGAGGAATTCAGGAATAAGATAAGGAACTCCGGTAATGGCAGCGGGGCAGAGGCGAAGATCGTACCCGGGGTTTTTGGAGAGAATCTTCTGGTCAAAGGCTATGATCTTTCATCCATGTCCGTGGGGACGAAATTTATCGTGGGGGATGCGCTTCTTGAAATAATGCAGATAGGAAAAAGCTGCCACAGCGGCTGTGAGATCTCAAAGGTTACGGGAGAGTGCATAATGCCCCAAAACGGCGTTTTTGCCAGGGTGCTTAAGGGCGGAGAGATAGGACGTGGAGATGAGATAAAAAGGGTTTATTCCACGGCGGTGATCACTGCAAGTGACAGATCCTACAGAAAAGAGAGAGAGGATAAGAGCGGGCCGCTGATATCGGAGATCGCGGGAAACGCCGGATATATGGTGGAAGAGCAGGTGCTGCTTCCTGATGATGAGGATATGATATATGAGGAGCTTGTAAGGATATCAGATAAGGTACGGCCTGATGTTATCTTTACTACCGGCGGCACGGGATTTGCGGAGCGTGACCGTATGCCGGAGGCCACCATGCGCGCTGGTACAAGAAACGCTCCGGGGATAGCGGAGGCGCTAAGAGCCTACAGCATGAGCATAACGCCTAGGGCAATGTTCAGCAGGGCAGTCAGCGTCATAAGGGGAAAGACGCTTATAATAAACCTTCCGGGAAGCCCCAAGGCCGTAAGGGAATGCCTTGATTATCTGCTGCCGGTGCTTGAACATGGGCTTTTGATACTTAAGGGGGAAGCTGATGGGTGAGATGATGAACGTTGAAAGTCTGGAAAGCATTATTTATTATCCTGACGGAAGCAGAAAAAAAAGTGAATGCGCGGTACTGAAAGAACATGAGCTTACGGTGATCGTTAATGAACAGCCGGTGTTAAGGCTTATCTGTACTAAAGACAGATTGTCGGAGCTTGTGACAGGCAGGCTTTTTACCGGAGGGTTTATAGATGGGGCAGAGGATATAGAAAAGATACGGTTTAATCAAAGTAAGCGGGAGGCAAATGTTTTTTTTAGAAAGGATACGATCCTGGAGCATAATCTACTGAGGGAAGAAAAAAGCTGCTGTACCGGAAACGTCTCGTTCATGTCACTGAAGAATGGGAGAACGCTTAAGAAGGTTACGGCAGCCTCGTATGAGCCGGAGTGGATATTTAATCTTGCGGAAAGCTTTGCAAAAGCCGGCGGACTTCATGATAAGACTCAGGGAACCCACTCCTGTCTGCTTGCAAGGAAGGATCAGATCCTTTTTTTCTGTGAAGACATCGGACGCCACAATGCGGTGGATAAGGCAGTAGGCTTTGCACTGCTTAATGAAATCCCGTTCGGGGATTGCATGCTTTATACTTCCGGAAGAGTTCCTTTAGATATGGTAGAAAAGGTCATAGCGTCGGGAATCCCTATTGTTGTTTCAAAGTCGGTTCCGACAGCGGAATCCATAGCCATGGCAGAAAAATACGGCCTGACCCTTATCTGCCGCGCCCACCGTGACAGCTTCGAAGTAATGAATCCGGTGTGACATTAAAAATAAACATCAAAACGTAAAGAGATTTGGCGGTTATTTATATAGTAAGCGAAATAAGTAATTTCGCTTACTATAATGCCTCCGGCGGATGCGTCCGGATTTTGTAAGGAAATATGCCGCTTTCAGCGGCCGAAATCCGGCGCGGTAAACGACAAAACGAAAAGAGTTTTGTCGTTTACTATAGAATAAAAGGAGAAAGAAGATGAATAAAACTGATCTGCATAAGAAATTATATGGGCTGCAGGATCTGAAATATCGGGATATGCAGATAAAGATAATTCCGAACCTGGATCCGGATTCCATCATCGGAGTGAGAACTCCGGAGCTTAGGAGTATTGC
>JAFPZU010000079.1 GCA_017417105.1 Lachnospiraceae bacterium
GCATATTCGTCATAGCGGCTGAGCATTATGGTATCTACATTCTGCAGCATGGTATTAAGCAGGAGCTCCAGAAACATGGGTCCTGCCAATACCAATAGCGGTGTGTTTTCATCTATGACAACGGTTCTGTTCTGTTTCATCGGGTACCCTTCAAAAACCTAAGCCCTCTCAGTCGGCATAGTAAACATAGTTAGCTTTTCTAGGCGCGGCAGCGTTTGCAGGCTCAGCAGCATATCCAAGGGCGCAATGGCCTATACCTTCAAAATTGCCCTCTATACCAAGTTTTTTAAGGATCTCTTTTCCAAAATCAGATTCAAACTCCTCTTTTGCCCTGTGAATCCAGATACTTGCAACTCCAAGGCTCTCAGCGGCGTTCATCAGATTGCCCATTACCAGGGCTCCGTCATAAACATATGTGGGAACCTCCTTATCAGCCAGCACTATAAGCACAACAGGCGCTCCATAGAAGGGATCAAAGCCCTCATTCCAGCCTCCGATCTTTCTGTTCTCCTCTGAAAGGGCGTCTCTCAGTTCCCTGTTGGTAACCGCAACGATTATCGGGCTCTGCTTACCCATTCCCGTTGCCGCGTAAGTTCCGGCCTTGATGATGGCGTCAAGTTCTTCCTTCTTAACCATATCAGGCTTAAAGTTTCTGCAGCTTCTTCTGTTCTCCAGTACTTTCAAAGTCTCATTCATCCTTTTGTAACCTCCTCTTGCAAACGGTTAGATTGTCCTGTATTATTGATAATACAACTTGAAGTTAACTTTAACTCAAGTACTTTTTAAGAAACATTATTTTAAGGGTGATTATCATGAAATATACTATAACAGACCTGTCAAAGAAGTTTGATCTCCCCGCTTCAACCATACGCTACTATGAGAAGATCGGATTACTTGAAAATGTTGAGCACATCAATTCCCGCAGATCCTATGACGATTCGCATGTGGACCGCCTGAACGCCATAGAATGCTTTAAGAAAGCCCTCCTTCCCCTGGATGAGATCAGGCTTTTCTTCACTTACGAAAAGGACATGGCATCTAACGCCGATAAGATCCTCGATATGATGAAAGACCAGGAGGCAAAAACCCTGGACGCCATCGATGCCCTTCAGGCAGGGCTTACTCACCTGAAAAAGAAGATCCGCTTCTATTCCCTGGTAAGTGAATCCGTTAAAAACAACTCCCCTCTTCCAAAGTGGGAAGACGTAAATCCTTAAGGTCAGCCGGTTCTCTTCCCGGCATGAGAGAAGAGCCAGGAAGCGATCTCCTCATCCTCCGCGGCGGGAACCCAGGTACAATGGGGATTCACCCCGTATTTTTCTTTCATGAAACCAGCGGGATATTCGGTATAACGGATATCCGCCGCTTTTTCTTTAAGCATGCTGTATATCTCCGCCGAACCCATAAGGGCGCTTTGAGAATCACCGGAATTAAAGGAAGCCCAAACTATCTCGTCATCTACGGCATGAACAAGCCAGAGAGGGATTTCTTCCAGTATTTCCATCTTATCCTTCTCCGTGGCGCCGCATATGGGCACTGCCGCAGCAAAGAGCTCCGGCCTTTCCTTAATAAGCCTGAGACTCCCTATGGCTCCGGCGCTGTATCCGTATATATAGATCCTGTCCTTATCGATCCTGTTTTCTTCCGATATCAGCTTATCTATATATCTTAAAAGCCTTCCCCCGCTGGAACGGACAGACCAGCGGCTCTTCTGGGTACATTGGGGCGCAAGTATAAAGCAGGGGTGCTCCCTCTGCCTCTCCGGTCTTGCAAAGCAGGTCCCTATATCATGGATAGCAAGCTGTGCCTCATTATCGTTCCCAAAGGCATCGGCCCCGTGAAGATATACAAGAAGCGGCACCTTTTCCGACGTTTCCGGCTCAAAGATCCTGTAGGGAAGCTTCCCCTGATCCTCGAAAACCCCGTATCCAAACAGTCTGCACAGCCCCTCGTTTTCGGGCGAGGGCTTGTCCCAGTCCCTGGGAAAATACATAAAGACCCCCGATCTACAATACGTCCTTCAGCTGGGCCTTGGCATTATCAAGCACCTTATCCGCATCCACGTCCTTAAGATCAAGCCCCACCGCTCTGATACAGACGGAATCCCGGACGCCGTACAGGCCCATTGTCAAAGCTTTTACATAATCATATCCGAAATTATAGTCTCCGATCTCCCCTCCGGAGGTCGTAACATAGTATAACTTCTCTGCCCTGCACAGTCCATGGGGTACACCTTCGCTGTCATACATGAAGGTTATCCCGTTCACGCTCACCTTTTCCATATAAAGCTTTAATATCGCCGGAAAGGAAAGATCCCAGTAAGGCGCGGCCATGACGATACAGTCCGCCTCCGCAAACTGCCGCGCCGGATCAAAGAAGGGATCCGAGAAATCATCTCTCATCAGAGCCTCATCCCTTTTCCCCATATCTTCAACCGTCAGCGGCATAAGTCCGCATTCATAGAGCCTTACTCTCTCAACCTCCGTACCCTCCTTCCCAAGATGCGAAAGCACGGCTTCCGCCAGCTCCCTTGTCCTTGACTCCGCCCTGACACAGGCATCTATAAAAAGAATCATGATCCCGCTCCTTTCTTTTGCTTCCAACATGAGAATTCTAAAACTGTAATGCTCTCAAGCCCTACTAATCATCAAATAATGCCTCCATAGTTATCACATTATCAAAGAAAGTGCTGTATTCATTGTATTTAAGCCCATAAGTAGTTATCAATGTATTATGAATTGCTTTACCAGAAGATATTTCTTTTTCTAATATTCCCTGTCTGTTTATCAAAGTGCGGTGATATCCTTTGTTTACCATAAATTCGTTACTGCAGAACTTGAATTCACACATGTTTACAACATTATCAGCTCTTTCTATTATCATATCAATCTGTGTGCCATCAGAATCATCTGCTCTTTTTGACCACAGTGACTGTCTGGTATTTACCCCACTTATACCCAGTGCCTTTTTTATTTGATCCACATGGTTAAAGCAAACATTCTCAAATGCAAAGCCTCTCCACGAAATAATTGTTTGGGATGTTAGATTCTCCAACCAAAAAGAACCATCTAACGAACTTTTATCTTTTACATACTTCAAATAGAACATACAGAATGGATCAACCAATTTATAGCATTCATCCCGGGCTCCCATCCCAAATGGTTTATACTTTATGATAAAATCACTTGCTATCAAAGCCTCTAAATCATCTGACAGTGTTCCTCCGGCAGATATTCCGGTCAACTGAGAAATCTCCTGTCTGGTATGGCCAGAATTTTTTCTTCCAAGACACTCTATGATGGTTATCATCTTATCAGGATTTCTAAAGACGGATGCAAAAAGCCTGTCATACTCTTTTTTCAATGGTGCGTCTTTAACAAAAAACATGTTATCAACGCTCTGTGCCAGGCTTTTGCCTCTTTCCAGATGTTTAAGATAAAATGGAATGCCTCCCATTATCATGTATGCCTGAACAATATCATATTCATGCAGTTTCACACCTTTGCTTCCAATATAATTTTTGCATTCATTTAAGCTGAAAGGTGATAATTTGATTTCTTCCGTCAAGCGTCCGTACAAACCGCCATTATTGTCGATAAGCTTATTCTTTATCCAAGTAGTAGCACTTCCGCATATGATAACCATCAGATTCTTTCGAAAGCATCCCCATGTATTCCAAAAACCCTCAAATGCTGTTAAAAATCCAGATTTTTGAGTATCCATCCATGGCAATTCATCCAAAAACACCACCTGACGTTTTCCATCATCCTTTTCCTGAAGAAATATCTCCAACATAAGAAAAGCATCCAGCCAGTTATCAGGGCATCTGCTTTTTTTCATACCATGAAGAAGTAGTGAGTTATAAAAATGCTTCAGCTGTTTACGCAAAGGTGTTCCACCATCACTCTCCTCTATCTCAATAGGAGATAACCCTGCGTGATGAAAGGCCATTTTCCCGGCAAATGTCTCACTTACCAGATATGTTTTCCCGACACGCCTCCTTCCATAAATCGCTATAAGCTCTGCTTCTCCGCTATTATACAGTTCATTTAACTGCTTTACTTCTTTCTCTCTTCCAATCATTCGCTCGCCCCTTATTGTTGATTTCCAGCCCTTAAATTAGATTGTAAGTTCATACAGGCTGAAAATCAACAATAATTACAGCTTTCTTTAAGTCACCGGGGACGGTTCTTTTTGACTTCTTTCAGGTCAATTAAGTCAATGAGAACCGTCCCAACTTACCCTTGAATTAACAAAAATACTAAACATGAAGCTTGAGACCCCTATAAAACCGTACTGTGAGTTCAAATAAAAGTTAACTCAATTCGTTGGTTTATCCAACTGGCACTGTGGGTGCTTTAGGACTTCTTAAGTGAAGTCCTTTTTCTTTTTCAGATCCGATTTCCGCCATTATCTGTCCCCTTCGGGTATAGCAGTATCATATTGTCATTAGGAACGGCGGTCAATATTTTCATGGCAATTTTGTGCCCGGTTTGGATCCTTCGCAGCAGGCACCCGCCATTTCGAAAAAAAGATCATTTCGGGGGTGCCATTCACTGCGCAAGGCACCCGCCATTTCGTAAAAACGATCGTTTCGGGGGTGCCGCTCACTGCACAAGGCACCCTCCATTTCGAAAAAACGATCATTTCGGGGGTACCGCTCACTGCGCAAGGCACCCGCCATTTCGTAAAAACGATCATTTCGGGGGTGCCACTCACTGCGCAAGGCACCCGCCATTTCGAAAAACGATCATTTCGGAGGTGCTGCTCCCTGCGCAAGGCACCCGCCATTTTGTAAAACCGATCGTTTCGGGGGTGCCGCTCACTGCGCAAGCCCGGATAAAGGGAGAATCCTATAATAAGAAGACCCTGTAAAATGTATACAACCACCGGCGCAGTAATCTTACCAGAACAGACATGGCAGCGGATACAGATGAGCATTGTATTCTTGATGAATGGGCAGGAATATTCAAAGTCTCAACCCGGGATGAATTAAAGGAACTGTCCAGAGATGACAGGTTCTTTAAGGATGCAGCGAAGAGTATGCGTATCATAGCAGAATAAGGTGAACTCCATGAAAGAATGATCGAGCTGGAAGAATGCTACACGCTGCAAAAACACCTTGAGGACAGGGCATAAAAAAGCCGATGAGGTTGAAGCTGAGCTAAAGGTTGCTGAAACAGAACTGATAGAAACAAAGAATGCTCTAAAAAGATAAAGATAAAAAATAGAGGTAAAAACTCCTCGAGCAGGCGGGCCTCCCCCACAGCTGAATCGGTCTCAGGGGAAGGCAGCCCGCCAAACATCGTTTTATATCTCCTTCCCTGCCTTTTCCAGAGCCTCTATGACTCTGTCACACCAGAGCCTTTTGCATAGATGGTTCCGCCATTTATTGTAATATCCCTGCCCTCTGCATAGTTATGTAGATAACCGAGATTTACACCCCCGCTTCCGATCCCGGCTCCTCCATAATAAGACAAACAATTCCCGCCGATTGCCCGGATATTTCCTCCGTTTATCGTAATACCAAAGCCATTTTCTTCTGCTTTTCCTCCGATCCCGGCTCCTCCGCTGTAGGTACCAGTTCCGGCAACGGCATCAAGGCTTCCCTCTTCTCCGGTACTGTCATTTATCGTAAGCTTCCCGTATTTTCTTTCTGCAGTCCGGCTGCGTCTGATCCGCTTAAGCTGCTGCTGTCTCCGTCAAGCTCCAATCTCACATCTCCCTCACCGATAGTCCTGACTGCCGCAGCATTGGCAACAGCGCTGACATCTATCTTAAGACCGTTCAGTGTTACATTCGCGGTCTGTTCCGGTTCTGGATCTATGGTAAGGGTATTTGTATCTGGAGTTCCGGTGACAGAGGGATCATCATCCCTTACAGGAGATCCGCTTCCCACCGTAACAGTCTGTCCCGCAGATGATGCGGTGATCACTATATCGCCTTTGGAAATGTCATATGTGGCCGCAAAAGAAGGAAGGGCATTTACCGTCTTCTCCTGAATCACAAAAGTGCAATCCCCCTCTTTACTATACGTTCCACCTCTCCATCCTGACAGCCTTTTCTTATCATTCAACGGCTTTATTTCGGCCTGCCGGTTTGTGATGCAGCAGACAGCAGCTCTTCTTCATACATATACCGGAGGGAAAGCAGAACGGGACAAAACATGTCCGGTGGGATATACGTTACTTCACTCCGTGTACAGCGCCTTTATACAGGCGTTATTGGTGACCATACCGCAGCTGTCCCAGGTCGGTTTCTCGCTCATATCCAGCCACTTACCGTCTATCAGTACAAATGACTGCCCTCTGTCACTTGTAACCTTAAGCCTTTCCGTATTTGTAAGATCCATCGACTCTCCTTCAACGGGAGCGCCTCCCGGATAGCTTACGGAAATGGCATATTCATCAACTTCCTGAGGTTCTTCCAGCTCTATCACATGATAACCAATCCGGTCTATGTGACTTTTCTGGGAATACAGACATTCCGAAAGATCGGAGCTCAGGATACTTATGGTCAGCTCCTGATCATCCTTAAGAGAATAGGTCCCGACTGCTGAGAGCGTTCCTTTTCCCTTGAAAACACTTGCCGTGACAGTGACATCTCCAGTGATCAGCGGATCCGTAACCCATAAGCCGCAGTCATGGGATAAAACCTTTTTATACCTGTCCGTCACAGACAAAAACATCGGAATATCATTCTTCTGATCAAAGGGCGTATCATAAGAGACATAGTAATAGCCTAACGGATAACTGCTGTTATAGGTGATCCAGGCTCCGTCTCCGGAAGCTTCCACCCGGAAATACTCCTTCGGGAAATGATCATCCCATCCAATGACTGCTATGGAATGATCAAATTCCGACTCCTTCGGATCCGGAGTGTTCATGGTGAAGTAACCATCATGCTCACCCTGCTTACTGCTGTCGGAATCGGGAATTCCTATATAGAGTGCGCCATACTTTTTAATGCCCTCCCTGATCTGATCCGAAGACCAGCCCTTAACGCTGATGGCTCCATCAAGCACCAGACCGTCTCCAAATCCCTGATTCAGTTCGTTCATGACAAATATGGCCAGGCCTCCGATCTTCCCTTTATCTACTCCTTCGGTAACAAAAACTCCCTCATCCTTATCTTCGTCATAGATTTCATTAAGGAGGGCCATCTGGTCAAATACAATACTGCCCTCATGCTTCTTCTGATATGCAGTGGACATTGCGCAGGAGGACGCACAGATCCAGCAGGTTCCGCTTATCTGCCCCGTCAGCTCGAACTCTGTTCCGTCTTCTAAAAGATTATAATACCCCTCCTCACCATGGATGTATTTATGCTCTTTTTTGTGGGAATGTATGAGATCATTGGTTCCGGAAGAAACCTGCTGCGCAGCTGTATCAAGTGCTGTATTTCCGGAAGAGACCTGCTGCGCCGCTGTTTCAGATCCCGTATTTCCATTATTACCACAAGCCGTAAGCAGTACGACCAGCAGTAACGACAAAACGCATTTAATCTTCTTTATATCCGCTATACCATCTTTCCTCATATATGTTCAGACCCCTTAGGTTTGTCCGGTTATTATACCATGCTACAGCGCAAAAACATATCGGCGTTCCACTCTTTGTCCCGTATATGGGTTTTGATTCCGTGGAAAATGTTGCAGCCTTTCCGTGTCAGCTGCAACAGGCAACAGCTCTTCTTCATATACCGGAGAGAAAACAAACCAGGACAAAAAATATGCCGTTTTAGGTTACCGGACAGAGAGGGCCTACGGACCGCTTAGCAATAATAAGGTTCCGGTACGTAGGGCACGGAATACCGAATACGGACCGCTTAGCAATAATAAGGTTCCGGTACGTAGGGCACGGAATACCGAATACGGACCGCTTAGCAATAATAAGGTTCCGGTACGTAGGGCACGGAATGCCGACTACGGACCGCTTAGCGATAATAAGGTTCCGGTACGTAGGGCACGGAATGCCGACTACGGACCGCTTAGCAATAATAAGGTTCCGGTACGTAGGGCACGGAATGCCGACTACGGACCGCTTAGCGATAATAAGGTTCCGGTACGTAGGGCACGGAATACCGACTACGGACCGCTTTGCGATAATGAGGTTCCGGTACGTAGGGCCTGGAAAACACACTACGTATCGCTACGCGCTGCTCTCCGTACAGAGGCGGATCAAAAGCAAAAAAGACGCCCCATGCAAGCATGGGGCGTCACATTTTCACTTTTGATCCCTGGTTTAGTACATCCCCGGGGCGGGTGCAGCAGGAGCGGGAGGAGCGGGCTCCTTCTTTGTGGCTACCACAGACTCGGTCGTAAGGAATGATGCTGCTACGCTGGTAGCGTTCTGCAGGGCTGACCTTGTTACCTTGAGAGGATCAAGGATTCCGGTCTTTACCATGTCGGTGTATTCCTCGGTAAGAGCGTTGAAGCCCATACCAACCTTTGAATCCCTTACCTTATTGATGATAACAGCGCCTTCGAGGCCTGCATTTGCTGCGATGTAGTTAAGGGGA
>JAFPZU010000080.1 GCA_017417105.1 Lachnospiraceae bacterium
GCGCTGTTTCAGACCGGGTTTCAGGTCAGGGGAGAGAAGGAGGATCCATCCCTCAGGTTTTTGAGATCGATCTCCGAAGCATTTATAAAGGACCTTACCGCACAGCCGGATCTTGAGGTTGCGAGAGAATGGACGAGGGTTGAGCTTTCGGATGAAACTTATGAAAAGCTTGAGAGGACTATACCTTTCAGCCTGGGGGCAGAGCATATAAACCGTTCCTGGCTTGCGCTGCAGTATATGCAGCTTACAAATGCCTTTTCTTCCCAGCTCAGACAGTATAAGGGTACCGTGAAGATGTTCCTTGAGGAGAGAAGCCAGGATCTGCGGGTACCTGAGCGTATATTCTTCCACCTGGTGGAGAATAAGGACAGCACGGATATGCCCTTTGCGTTCATGGCTACTTATTCCACAAGAGACGGCAATGACAAGGTTCGTCACATGCCGCTGTCATATGCCCTTGAGGAATATAAGCATGACAGAACGAAACTTCTGGAGCTTCTGTCCTGTCTTTCAAAGGTTGCGGAGAAATCAGACCTTCTGGCGCATTTCATAGAATCAGGGGAGCTTTTCCATCCTCTATATTTCTCGGCTGCAGATGCATACAGTTTTCTGAAAAAGGTACCGGAAATTGAGGACTGCGGTATAGTCTGCCGTATACCGAAATGGTGGAGGCAGCAGAACAGCACGGTGAGCGTTTCGGTGACGCTGGGCGATGATAAGCCGCCCCTGTGTGGGTTTGATTCCATCATATCAATGAAACCCTCCCTTGTGGTAGACGGGGTGGAGCTTACGGAAAGCGAAATAAGGCGCCTCTTAAAATCGACCGAGGGTCTGGCGCAGCTTAAGGGCAGATGGGTGGAAGTGGATCATAAAAGACTGCAGACCCTGCTTGATACCATGGATCACTACAGCGGAGAGGTGTCACTTATTACCGCGCTCCGCGGCGACATACTGTCTGAAGAGGATAAGGATGTAGATATAGGACCGATTGTTTCAAACGGCAAGTGGCTTTCAGGACTCCTAAAAAATCTGAGACAGCCCGGGACGATAAAGAAGGAGAAGGTTCCGGCAACAGTAAAGGCGGAGCTCAGGTCCTATCAGGAAACCGGCTTCAGGTGGCTCTGCTATATGGAAAAGCTTGGGTTTGGAGCCTGTCTTGCAGATGATATGGGACTGGGGAAGACCCTTCAGGTTCTGGCGTTTCTTTCCTGGTATTACAAAAGCCACAAGAACGGTCATATTCTCCTCATAGTCCCGGCATCGCTTATTGGGAACTGGAGCAAGGAAGCGGAAAAGTTCACTCCGAAGCTTCCGGTAAAGGTGCTTCACGGAAGCCCGGCAAAGACTCTTGAGAGTGAGTATTTCGCAAATCCTTCCTTCTTAAATATCACAACCTACGGAATGGCCTTAAGAATGGAGAAGCTTCAGAAGGAGACTTTTGATTACGTGATCCTGGACGAAGCTCAGGCGATAAAGAATCCTGCGGCAAAGCAGACGAAAGCAATAAAAAAGCTTCAGGCAGAACACCGGATCCTTATGACGGGAACTCCCATTGAAAACGATCTTACGAATCTGTGGTCGCTTTTTGATTTTCTGAATAAAGGACTCCTGGGCTCTTCCGAAGAATTCAGAAACTTCGCATCGGGGCTTAATGATAATACCGAGGGCTATGATAAACTGAGAAATATGATATCCCCTTTTATCTTAAGACGAATGAAATCCGATAAAAAGATAATTGCGGATCTTCCCGATAAAGTGGAGAAAAATGAATACGTATCCCTGTCGAAAAAGCAGACCGTGCTTTACAGAAAGCTTATAGACGCACTGGAGATGTCCATAGGGGATACGACGGGGATGCAGAGAAGAGGGCTGGTGCTTGCTTATATTACAAAGCTTAAGCAGATCTGTAATCATCCGGATCAGTACCTTGGTCAGGAAAGATATGACATAAAAGAGAGCGGAAAATTTGAAACCCTGAAAACCATATGCGAGACCATATATGAAAGAAGGGAAAAGGTTCTTGTTTTCACGCAGTATAAAGAGATAATCCCGTATCTTTCAGCTTTTCTCGAGGAGATCTTCATGGCAAAGGGGCTTGTGATACACGGAGGCGTTCCGGTTGCCAAGAGGCAGAAGCTTGTGGATCAGTTCAACGGGGAGGATTA
>JAFPZU010000081.1 GCA_017417105.1 Lachnospiraceae bacterium
AAGCGAAATAAATAATTTCGCTTACTATAAAGCCTCCGGCGGATGCGCCCGGATTTTGCAAGGAAATATGCCGCTTTCAGCGGCCAAAATCCGGCGCAGTAAACGACAAAACGAAAAGAGTTTTGTCGTTTACTATAAATAATAATGGATTTATTCGTTATAACTCAGTCCGGCATTTCCTCTTCGGTAGGCGTCTTATTCGAAGCCTTTATAGCCATTATCCGGTCTTTAAGATCCCTGGCTTTTTCTTTGACTCTTCTGTTGGCGCTTGCAGATACCAGGATATCCGGCAGAAGCTTCATTGCTTTTTCAAACTCCCTGGTCTTGAAATACATGGCCGCTATTATGTAGTCAACCGTGTACTGATCCATGTTTCCGCACATGGGATAGCCCTCCGTCTGCCTTGCGTAGATGAAGCCCTCCAGAGCCTTTCGCTGAAGCTCTCTCTCCCCAACCTTGCACTCATCCAGCTTTTTGATATAGTCAAATTCGGTGTCCGAAAGGGACTTCCTCTGTCCTCTGGCAAGCCAGGACATTGAAAGACAGAGATACGCTTTTTCTGACGGCTTTGCAACGGTTGCCATGGCAGTGGCAAAGGCCATCTGGTATCTGCCCATGGCTTCATCGTAGGTATATATTGTCTTTGCGTCGTTATTCTTAATGGGTTTGAAGTTTCCGCAGATCTTTTCCCTGACCACCTTTTTCTGATTGGTCGTTATATTCTGGAAATTCCTGGCAAGCGCCGCATAACCGCAGTTAGGGCATGCGATCACCGCATATTTAAGCATATCCACAGGCTCATACACAGGTCTTAAGTCTATGTCACTGCTTATCATCCTTGCTCTGTTCGCTTTTACCCCAAGGGACTTAAAGGGTCTGTCACATACAGGGCATTCATAGGATCTTGCGAGCAGCAGGGACGGTTCCTCATCCTGCTTTTTCTTTGCCGCTTCAGCAGCCTTTCTTGCCTCATCCGCAGCCGCAAGTCTCGCCGCAGTCTGCGCCTCTTCCTCAGCCTGCTGCTTTGCCTTATTGTCCCCGTAGATATCGCCGTCCATGTCAACGCCGAAATTCTTTAACCCCGAAAGGATCCCCATGATAACCTCCTAATACCTAATCCTTACACCTAATCCTTGTCTGTTATTGATTGCCTGCCGGCAGTCTGAAAGAGGATTTGAGCGAAACGATCCTGTTAAGAACCAAAGCCCCCTCTTCAGAATCCTTAACGTCCACGCAGAAAAATCCGTTTCTTACAAACTGGAACGAATCATAAGCCTTTGCACAAGAAAGCGCAGGTTCTGCATAGCACTCCTTCATTGTAATAAGAGAGTTGGGATTAACATTTACATCCCCGTTCTCATCATATACGCCTCTTTCTTCGTCTACTATATTCTCATAAAGCCTTGCTGTAAAGCCCACAGCGGTATCCGCCATAACCCAGTGTATGGTGCCCTTGACTTTTCTTGGCATCTCCTTATCGGTTCCCTGCTTTGTCTCCGGGTCATAAGTACAATGAACCACCGTAACCTTTCCGTTATCATCCTTTTCAAAGCCGACGCACTTTACAAAATATGCGTTCATAAGCCTGACCTCATTTCCGGGGAAAAGTCTGAAATATTTCTTCGGAGGCTCCTCCATGAAGTCCTCTCTTTCTATATAGAGTTCCCTTCCAAAGGGTATCTCCCTTTCTCCAAGCTCCGGATTGTCAGGGTTAAACACCCCCTTAACCATCTCAGTCTGTCCTTCGGGATAATTGTCTATAATAAGCTTCACAGGATCGAGGACAGCCATGATGCGCTTGTCCTTATTCTTCAGATCCTCCCTGATGCAGTACTCAAGCAGCGCATACTCGGCAGTGGAATTTGCTTTCGAGATACCTGAAAGCTCCACGAACATTTTCAAAGAGTCGGGAGTATATCCCCTGCGTCTTAATCCCGCTATGGATACAAGCCTCGGATCATCCCAGCCGTCAACTGTCCCGTCTTCCACCAGCTTTTTGATATACCGCTTCCCCGTCACCACGTTATTAAGGTAAAGCTTTGCAAACTCTATCTGTCTCGGAGGCCTGTCAAAGCCCACGTTTTCAACTACCCAGTTATACAAAGGTCTGTGATCTTCAAATTCCAGAGTACATATGGAATGAGTGATCCCCTCAAAAGCATCCTCCAAAGGATGTGCAAAATCGTACATGGGATAAATACACCACTTGTCCCCGGTATTATGGTGGGTCATATGAGCTACCCTGTAGATTATGGGATCCCTCATGTTGATATTGGGCGATGCCATATCTATCTTTGCGCGAAGAGTCTTCTCACCGTCGGCAAACTCACCGTCCCTCATACGGCGGAAAAGATCCAGATTCTCCTCTATGCTACGGTTTCGCATCGGATCATCCCGGCCGGGTTCTGTAAGGGTTCCCCTGTATTCCCTCATCTCCTCTGCCGTAAGATCGGAAACATAGGCAAGACCCTTGTTTATAAGAGTCTCCGCCGCTTCATACATCCTGTCAAAATAATCGGAAGCAAAGAAAAGCCTGTCCTCGTAATCAGCGCCAAGCCAGCGTACATCTTCCTTTATGGAGTCAACAAACTCTGTTTTTTCCTTTGTTGGATTTGTATCGTCGAATCTTAGATTGAATTTCCCGCCGTACTCTTTAGCCAGACCGTAATTTAACAGTATGGACTTCGCATGTCCTATGTGCAGATATCCGTTAGGCTCCGGCGGAAACCTCGTATGAACCGAATCATACACCCCTTCTTTCAGGTCCTTGTCTATCTCGTTCTCAATAAAATTTCTGGATCTCTCCTCACCCATCTCTTCGTCCTTCAATCATTAATTATACGCCTCTAAAGGCACGGCTTTTATTGTATCACGGCTGTAATAATAATACCAGTGCGGCATTTCTTCCGTCCGTCCGAAATCCTAGTGGAGCGTTTCAATGACTCTTTTAGTTAAAATGCCAGATTGTCGTCAGATGCTAGGCGGAGGAAGGAGTCGTAGCGGGCTACGACGACTGACGACAACGAAGCAGCTGGCGGCAAGATGGTGTTTTAAGTAAAGAAG
>JAFPZU010000001.1 GCA_017417105.1 Lachnospiraceae bacterium
GCCGATCCCTGGTCGGATGTTGCTGAGGTAAAAAGAATTGCAGGTAAGCAGAATATCCCTCTTCACTCATACCCCGACTGCAATCATTCACTTGAATGCGACGATATCGAAAAAAATATTGATATCCTGAAGGATGTCATGAACAAAACCGCCCTCTTCATTGCATGACCTCGCAGGCAACATATCTGTCTTGGCTTAGCCACCACATAAGATTATGTCACAAAAACAAGGAGGCTGCCTTAAAAAGACAGCCTCCGGGTTACAAAATATGTCCCGCCTTTCATCACAGGTTATGGATCATTTCCAGTTGGCATCTCCTGCAGCCTGAGCAAGCTGTGCTCTCCTGTCATCCAATGCCTTCAGCACTTCCTGACTTGTCATGTCGCCGATGAACATCGCTGCAAGATCTGCATTTATATCCATCCACTGCTCATTGTAGTAGAGCACTACATCCTGAAGCACCATTCCCTTATGATCCTCATCAAAACTGTCAAGGAAATCAAGGGTTGTCTTTGAATACTCGGGAGTCTGGCCTACCTCTACGGGAAGGTTCTCAACATCCGCTGCGTTGTCGATAAGATACTGTACATTATCCTTCTCAAGAAGGAAAGCAAGGTACTGCTTTGCAGCGTCTATATTCTTTGATCCTGAATAAATGAAACGTGAAGGACCGGTCGGGTGAATATTGAGCACCTGGTTGTCGCAGATCGGAAGTACGAAGAGACCGAAGTCATCTGCGGTATAGCCTGCAGTATTCATGTCACTCTCAACTATCTTATTGATGGATCCCGGCTTAAGGTTGCACATTGCAAATTCACCCTTTGCAAGATATCCCTCTGCGTCTGCGAACTCATCACTCATGTAGTTATCGCCAAAGTATCCGTTTGAAGCGAGGGTGTTCAGCTGGTCAATTGCTTTCACCATGTTCTCGTTTTCCGCAAATTTCACTTCGTTCTTATTAAGCTTATCGATGATGCCGGGCTCCAGCTTGTCATGAACCTGACCGTTTCCTGCCCAGAGCATGAGAAGATGCCACCCGTCAGCCAAAGGCTCATATATAGGAGTCACCCCGCTTGCAAGCAGCTTGTCGCAGGTATCCGTAAGTTCATTAAAGGTTGTGGGAACCTTGGCTCCTGCCGCCTCAAAAAGCTTCTTGTTGTATACCATGTAGTAGTCTGTCGTTGTATCGTAATAAGTAAGTCCGTAGTTCTTTCCGTCAACGCCTGTCTGCTCTGCCGAGAACTTGCTGTAGGAAGCCATCCAGGGCTCGTTTGAAAGATCCACCGCATTCTTCTCAACATTATAGGTCGTCTTAAGAGCAAAACCTGACTGAGCTCCCCAGATATCGGGACCCTCGCCGCTGTTGAGCCTTGTAAGAAGAAGATCCTGATACTGATCTGCAGGCACTATCTGGTAATCAACGTGAATGCCTGTCTGCTCCTCAAACTTCTTGCCAAGCTCCTGCTCGGAATCCTCTACCCAGTCCTGACTTGCCATTACTGTTATGGTTGTTCCGGCTGCTGCGGTGTCTGCCGTTCCGGCATCAGCCGAGGTATCTGCTGCTGCGGTATCCGCCGCTGCGTCTGCTGCCGGAGCCTCTGCTGCCGTATCAGCAGTATCGGCTGCCGCGCCGCCTGTAGCTGCTGCCGACATATCCCCGCCTCCGCTGCAGGCTGTCATGGAGAGTACAAGTGCTCCGCAAAGTAAAAGTGATACAAGTTTCTTTTTCATTACCTTCCTCCTTTGATAATGCATTTTCATGTATGGTAAAGACTCTTCCGTCTTAAACCTTCAAAACAGTTTATCCCTTAACTGCTCCCGCCGTCTGGCCTCCGACTATATACTTCTGGCAGAGCTGGTACAGTATCATGACCGGGGCGCAGGTTAATATCACGTCAGCGCAGATCAGATTCCACTTCATCTCATACTGTCCGAAGAAATTGTAGATGGCGAGCGTCATTGGCCATTTCTCCGAGCTGTGCAGGAAATACAAAGGCATCATGAACTCGTTCCAGCAATTAAGGAAGCAAAGAACTCCTGCCGTTATTACCGCGCTCTTTAACATCGGGAAAATGATCTTTACATAGAGCTGTATCGGTGTGCATCCGTCCAGGATCGCCGCCTCATCGAGTTCTACGGGTATCTTTGACACAAAGCCGTAGATCAGGAACACGGTAAAGGGTGTCTGCATTGCCATGTAAAGAAGTATGATCCCGGGTGAAGTATTCGTAAGATGCAGGGTTATCATGGTCTTTGTGAGAGTCACGTAGTTAATGGGAATTACCATGCCGAGCACTACGTACATATAAAGAGCTGCCATCCCTTTGCTTCTCCTGCGGGAGAATACATACGCTGCCATCGATCCGAAGAAAAGCGTCAGCACCGTACCGGCTCCGGCGTAGAACATGCTGTTTATAAAGCTTCTGAGAAGCTTTCCTTTCTCGATGACCGTGGTAAAGTTGGTGAATAACCACTGCTTCGGAAGCGCGAGGTTCATATTGAGGGTTTCCCCGTCACCCTTGAAAGCGTTAAAAAGGACAAGCAGTGCCGGTATTATCACAAGAAGGGATGCTATCCAGGCAAGAATGTTTTTTAACAGTATCTGCACAAATTTGTTTTTTGTCGTATAAACCATGAGTCTTCTCTCCTCTTAGAAAATCAGCGTTCCCTTGTTATTCCACTACCTCGTCCTTAGTCAGTATCTTAACCATGAAGTATCCTATAATCAGCATGAAGATAAAGAGCAGGGAGCTTATGGTCGTACCCTCAGCATAGAGACCTTTGCTCATCATCTTGTACACCGCGGTGTAAAGAACCTCTGTCCTGTGCCCCGGACCTCCGTTAGTCAGCACGTAGACCATATCAAATATCTTTAAGCCGTAGATAACATTTAAGACTATGGTAACCGCAAGCGTTTGTCTCAGCATCGGAAGGGTTATGTACCTGAACCGCTGCCAGGCGTTGGCTCCGTCTATTGCCGCCGCTTCATAGTAAACATCGGGGATCGCAAGTATTCCTGCTATAAGAAGAGTCATAATATAACCGGTGCCTCTCCAGATATCGACCGCCATGACGGAACCGAACGCGGTCTTCGGATCCACAAGCCACTTCATTGCGAGACTATCAAGTCCTATGGTCCTTAAAAGAGTATTGAGAAATCCGGTCTTCGGATTTAGTATCGAGGTGAAGACAAGACCCGTGACAAGGATCGGGAGAACCGAAGGAAGATATAACATTCCCCGGTGAAAGTTCTTCCACTTTATGTTGCGGCTTAAGGCAACCGCGAAAAGAAGTCCCAGTCCGGTCTTCGCTATTACCGTAACGAAAGTGAATAAAACCGTGTTTCTGATATAGTTCAGATAATCGTTCTCACCGGTGAAGACTGCCGCGAAATTTTTGAAACCTACAAAATGCAGATCCGGAGAATACGCCGACCAGTCGGTAAAGCTGTAGCCGATACCCAAAAGCCCCGGAAAGACACTTAATACCGTATAGATAAGAACTGCTCCTACTGCGAAATACCATGGATAAACTTTTGATTTCTGCATGTTAAAGGCTTCCTTTCGTTTAAGACTTTCCTTAATGACATAAGTGTAAACGAAACGTTTCGCAATCTCCATGCAGAGATTTGTCATCCTTTTGTACTTTTTTAACCAAACACAATGGGGACGGTTCTTTTTGTGTTACGATAGTCACATGGCAGGATTCGGTTACATAGCCCGAATAAGTAATTTCGATGTAACTGTTCAGAACAGCCCTCAGCGGCGGGGCGCTTCGGGCTGTTCTGACAGTTAGCTTCCTGTTACAGAATTATACTGGTTAACGTTAATGAGTGCCGAAGGCACGAATTCAGGTTAACCGCATATACCGCGGAAC